>CAZKYQ010000105.1:0-9394 GCA_964556975.1 uncultured Ignavibacteria bacterium | reverse complement strand
GTTAAAGCCAAAAGGGCCGATTGATTATTTGTATGGAAATTGTACTTGTAAAAAATGATAAGCGGTTTTACAATAGAGAAGATTGTAAGACTGGCTGAAACGCAGAATAAACTTAAAGAAAGCAGATGAGTATCGTAGATCCCGCAAAAATAAAGCATATTGCCGAAAATTATCGGGACTTTTCATCGAAAGTACTCTCAAAGCTCGTGGGAATTCCTTCACTTTCGGGCCAGGAAGAGAAGATTATCAGGTTCCTTGAAAAGGAGTTTTCCCGATGCGGAGCGGATGAAGTACAGATTGACGGTTTTGGAAATGTGCTCGCCAGAATTGGCTCAAAAGGGCCGGTTATCGCCTTTGACGGCCACGTGGATACTGTCGATGTCGGCCAATCCAATTTATGGGAATTCGAGCCGTTCTCAGGAAAAATCAAAGACGGCAAAGTATTTGGACGAGGGGCTGTCGACCAAAAAGCCGGACTGGCCGCAATGCTTACGGCCCTAAAGATTATCCATGACTTATCAACAGACCTGCCGTTTACACTCTTTTTTGTTGGGTCTATTGAAGAGGAGATCTGCGATGGTCTTTGTTGGCAGTATATTATCAAAGAAAGCCGAATTGTTCCTGATATCGTTATTTTGACTGAGCCGACTAACGGAAAAGTCTGCCGCGGCCAGCGAGGCAGGATGGAGATGGAGGTGCTTGTTGACGGCGTCTCATGCCATGGTTCCGCTCCCGAACGCGGAGAGAACGCTATTTATAAAATAATGCCGATTGTTTTGGCTTTGCAAAAACTCGATAACGCGCTTCCCGATGATCCATTTCTCGGCAAAGGTTCCATAACAGCCACGCGCATCCGTTCAAGCGCGCCGTCCCTTAACGCGGTATCGGATTTCGCCGCGGTTTATATTGACAGAAGATTGACCAGCGGAGAAACCCCCGATTCGGCGTGTGAACAGATCAAATCACTGCCGGAAGCGCGGAAAGCAAACGCGCGAGTGCAGGTTCCGAGCTATGAGGCGTCAAGCTGGTGCGGTACTACCTACCCGACTTTAAAAACCTATCCGTCATGGGCGCTCGATCCTCTGCATCATCTTTTGGATTATGCCGGACAGTGCCATAAAGCTTTATTTGATGTGTTCCCGTCAATCGGAAAATGGGACCTCTCCACAAACGGCGTGGCTACTATGGGGATGTACAAAATACCGACTTTCGGCTATGGGCCGGGCGATGAGAAATTAGCTCACGCCCCTAACGAGGCCGTATCAATTGAGGATATAACAAAAGCCGCGGCGTTTTACGCCTACTTCCCCTGGATTGTAACGGGACGGTAAGCAAACAATCGATTTATTTACTTCTTATAAAACCTGTCAAATTGAATGTTGTTTGATTTCAAATATGCCTGTTGCTTCTTCTTCATCTCGCCCGACCTCTCGAATTGCTCAACCTGATCGTATATTTTCAAGCGCAATTGGATGGCGATCTCTTTAACCTTCGGAGATGATGACAAAATGACAAACACGGCAATCGCCAGATCGTCCGCTGTTTTTAATGCATATTGTTTGTTCCACCAGGGCCTGCACGAAATTTGCGTCCAGTTTACCGCGCCCGAAGCCATGTCCATCATTTCCCGCGCCCGCAGATATTGCGGATCTCCTTTCGAACCGGCATTCTTGATCTCCGCTACGGCTATTTTGTAAAGTTTCCATAGTGACTGCTGAATCGGGTTTTTATCGTTTTCCCATGTTAGAAACGGTCTCTTTCTTTTGCCGCTATTATTAAACGTTTCCGAAGAACCCTCGGTTGCCCTGGCAAACTCCTTGCGCTTTATAAAGCGTCGTAAATTAGTTATTGATACAGCTTTGATTCTGTTATCGCGATACAGGGCCCTTAGAAGCCCCTGGCGGCCGGAGTGCGCGTAGCCAAAATTATGAGTGTCTGAAACCGTGATAAGGTATTTATTTCCTTTGGCGGCATATCTCATAATGCTTTGAATAAGCTCCGATGCAGACCGCGTAATTTTTTTGCCCCTGAACGATCCGTTCATTTGCCAAGTAATATCTCTTTGGGTCGGCATCAGGATTATGCCGCCGGCCCCCTTGTCCATAACAAGCGATGTTTGATTTTTCAACGATAGAACCCGCTCGTCAACAATGATCCATTTCAAAGAAAATCGCGCGCCGGTTTTACTTGTCTTCAATGTGTATGCCTGATAAGGAGAATACAATCCCTGCGGCTTATAGTATATTCCAAAATATCTTTTGCATATTTTATTGTGCGCTTCGATTTGCCTGTCAATGTCCTCCTCCGCATGTAATGGAATAAGCGGTTGATAGAATGGTGTCATTGTAAAATCGACCTGACCCCTCTCGGCGAGACCGGCTAAAATTTTAACTACCTTCCCGAAACCCGTCTTGATCAAAAGTTCAATGGCGCTGCCGGGAAGATTCAATGTAAATGATATATTAGGGTTTTGCTCAAAAATCCGAAGAACCGGTAAATAGCTTTTTGTTACGATTTTTTCCAGTTCCGGCCGATTAATGTCTGGCGGCTGGTAAAGATTCATTAGATTTGCCCAAAAGAGTTGAGCCATTAAACACCTCGTTTTTTCAACAAGAAAATATTAATCACGCATTGGGAAATTGTCAAGCCCGACAATTCGCCGGTCCTGATGGCTGACGCACATTTTAAGCGTATTATAAAGCAAAAGGGCATTCTATTGAAAGTAGAATTGAATTAACCGCTCATACTATCGAGGAATTTGACATTCGTTTTGGTTTTCATTATCCGCTCCAGCAGGAACTCCATTGCCTCAATGGGGCTCATTTCGCTGAGGAATTTTCTCAAAATCCATACGCGCTTTAATTCCTCCGCCGACATCAAAAGTTCTTCTTTTCTCGTACTTGAGCGATTTATATCCATGGCCGGGAAAATCCTTCTATCGGAAAGCCGCCTGTCGAGAACAATTTCCATATTGCCGGTACCCTTAAATTCCTCGAAAATAACGTCATCCATTCTTGAACCTGTTTCAATAAGGGCCGTGCCGCAAATTGTCAGCGATCCGCCCTCCTCAATATTTCTCGCCGCGCCAAAGAACCTTTTCGGTTTCTGAAGAGCGTTGGAATCCACGCCGCCCGAGAGTATTTTACCGGAATGGGGCACAACGGAGTTATAGGCCCGCGCTAATCTTGTAATTGAATCAAGCAATATGACAACATGGTTTTTATGCTCAACTAGTCTTTTGGCCTTATCTATTACCATCTCTGCCACGGCGACATGCCTTTCGGCCGGCTCGTCAAATGTCGATGATATAACTTCCGCTTTGACCGACCGCTTCATATCCGTAACCTCTTCCGGCCTTTCGTCTATCAATAAAACAATTAGTTTTACTTCTGGATGATTTGTGGTTATGGCGTTGGCAATTTGTTGAAGAATTATAGTCTTGCCCGCTTTGGGAGGAGAAGTAATTAATGCCCTCTGGCCGAGGCCCACCGGCGTTAGGAGATCCATTACTCTTGTCGTGGATTCCTTATAATCGTGTTCCAGTTTTAATTTTACATTTGGATAGAGCGGGGTCAGGTTGTCGAACAGGATTTTATGCTTCGCGATTTCAGGGTTTTCGAAATTGACGGCCTCAATGCGAAGAAGCGCAAAATATCGCTCACTTTCCTTGGGCGGACGGACCTGTCCCGAAACAGTGTCGCCGTTTCTTAAGTCAAACCTTTTTATCTGGGAGGGACTGACATAGATATCATCCGGTCCGGCGAGGTAATTATAATCCGCGCTCCTGAGAAAGCCATATCCCTCGGATAGTACTTCAAGAACCCCCTCGGCAAATATCAATCCATCCTGCTCGGTCTTGCCTTCCAGTATTTTAAAAATAAGCTCGGATTTTCGCAGGCCCGAGATACCGGGGATTTTTAACTCCTCCGCAAGCGAAGTAAGCTCCGCGATAGTCTTTGATTTTAATTCAACGATATCCATGTCTTTTAATACCTCTTCAGTAGCTTTCATTCTTTTATCCGATCTTAATGTTTCAGGCGCGGTAGATGAAATTAATTTCAATCATTAATTTCTACATCCAAGCCGCATTATCAATATTATTATTTTTTAAACGATGATATCGACAGGAGCATCGCCCCAGAGTTTTTCAAGGGCGTATCGATCTCTTGTGTCTGGCTGGAATATATGAACCACGACCGTAATGTAATCGAGCAACACCCATCCAAGAGCATTAAACCCCTCCTTATGCCAGACCTTAACTCCTTTTTCGGTTAAATTGTCCGTAATGTTGTCGGCTATGGCCTTTACATGAACATCCACAGAGCCCGTGCATATAACAAAATAATCTGTGACATCGGAACATTTTCTTAAGTCGAGTATCTGGATATCGGTCCCGTTTTTTTCAAGAGCATACTTCGAAATGGTCCTGGCCAAACGCTTCGGCGTCAAATTAAATATCTTCTCCTTTTGAACTGTTTAGTGTTTCTATGTACCGCATATAGTCGGCTCCCGCAATAATCGTTACGTCTATATCAAGTAAGTTGTCGGCTAATCTTACCTGAAGAATGTCATTTTTATCTATCCCCAGCCGGATGGCGATTCTTTTTGCCGCCTCGGAAATATCCTCCGATGAAGAACCGCGCCTGTCTACTATCACAGTTCTATCAAACCCGTCGAATCGAGCGTCCGTTCTCTCAATTATATCATACAAAAGATTTTCCTCGCCGGGCAATAGCGCGTTTGCCAGTTTTTCGCAAGCGCCATTAACCCCGCACCCGTTCAGTAACTGTAATGTGATGGCCGCAAGATGAGGTTTTGATCTATAAGTCCTGCTCTGGTTGAATATCATTGAGCCCATAAACGTCAGTATGGCAACTGACAAAAAGATTACCGCCCAACCGGAAAATCCCAGGTTGGAAAAAGAAATCAACATGGATGGTTTTCGAGCTTTTGCCCGATAGCGCTTATTGTTCTTCATATGAGTCTGTTAATAAAATTAGCAGGCAGGTATTAGGGTAAGCCCTAATTAACGATTTTCCTCTCCTTGATAAAACGGTTCATAATCATTGCCTTGGCCCTGCCAAAATGATTGCGGGCGCTGGCGATAATCGAGCCTGAAATTAAAATGCTCACTCGGTTGCCAGTCAAGAGATATGCCCGGGATAATAATCCCGTTATTCATAGTCGAAGAGCTTCCGGAAAACAGCCTTGAAGGAGTGTGCAAATAACCCAGATCAATTCTAATCTTCAAGGGATCAGAAAAGGCATATTCTATTGAATTCATGTAAAGGCCAATGTTTCCGCTTCGACCGCCCCCGGAATAAAAACCCAGCGAATAACTTTGTCTCATTGTCAATTTTGAAGGATCAAAAAAGGGTACGGCACTATTGCTTACGTAAGATTTATTTTGCAAATCCGGCGCAACTTGGGCCGATATAATCATCGGAAACAAAAACAAAATTAAAATTGCGATCTTTTTCATACTTTTACCCTCTAAATAATACTGAAAAGAGGTTTCTCTGTCAACCTCTTTATAATACACATAAATATCCTATTTAGTTCCATTCTTCATTAAACTTTCCACCCAGGACAGCTCTTTCACGGAATTTATCCCAAAACCCTCGTTGGGATCGGATGCCGCCAGGCCCCCGACCTGTTCGCCTTCTTTCACAAAAATCGAAATCGAATCGGTAAGGTAATATTCATTTTGATCATTTTCATCATCAAGATGGTCCAATATTTTTTCCAGTTTTTTCCAGTCGAAACAATACGCGCCGGTATTGACCTCTTTTATCTCTCTTATATTATCATCGGCATCCCGGTACTCGACTATTGCTTTCAAAAGTCCGTTTTCATCCCGCACTATCCTGCCGTATTTTCCGGGATCGTCCAAAATAACAGTTAAAACAATCGCGGCCGCGTTGAGCCGCTGCCTATCGTCTATTAGCCGTTTAATTGTCTCTGTTTTTACGAGGGGCATATCTCCGCAAAGGACAACAAGATCGCCGTCAAATCCGATCAGGTGATTCCGGGCCGCCATGACCGCATGCCCCGTGCCACGCTGTTCGGCCTGTAACGCAAAAGCTACATCGCGATCTTTCAACGATTCGCGAACCATGTCGGCTTTGTGGCCTACAACCACTATTTGCCTGTCAATTCCTGCTTCACGAGAAGCCTCTATGACATGATCGATTATATATTTATTCCCTAATTTATGAAGCACTTTGGGGATATCGGATTTCATACGCTTCCCCTGCCCCGCGGCAAGAATCAAGGCGATTTTATCTGATTTTTTTTGCAAATGAAAACTCCAAAACTTTTCAATATTGTTAGGTTGCCATGATGAAAGTCAAGCTATCAATTAACAGTTGCGGTTCGAGTTGTCAAGAGGAAGAGATGGCGTCGGTGGCTTATTCTATCCATTTCTTTTAACCATGCCGGCTCTTTTTAGCCTGCATGGTTTTTACATTATTATCTTCCGGGACTTTACCGCAGGCTGAAATAGACAAGCGGCCTGATCATCAAAGCGTCCGAGTAAGCGTCGCCATCGGAATCGACTTCGATAACTACATATTGAAGCTTCCTGTTAGCTCCGCGCGGTATAATAACCTTGCGTTTCAAAAGCCCATTTTCGTCGTGGTCAATTATGCGCCAGTCCATCAGTTCCGTGATATCGGATGTTGTCTCGCCCAAAAGCCGAAGCTGTATTGTGCCGGGTTCATAGGCGCCCGTGAATTTGGGTATGCCAAATTCTACTTTGATCGAATCGATCTCGGCGTTGGCGGGAAGGCCAAGCGGCACCGCTATTGAAATGGCGCGGCTTCTTCCCTCGACCACTTTCTCTGGTCCGTGAACATATATCCAAATTTTACCGTCATATTCAAGCATGCGGGCGGCGGTTTCCCAATATTGGTGATACGGTCCGGCGAAATAGCCCTCGAACATCCGTCCGCCTCTGAATTTAAGTTTTGTTTCTTTCTCGTCCCTAAGAGTCCAAACCAGTCCGTCGGATGATTCAATTTCGTATTTTTTTATAAACTCAGATGTCCCGAGATGCAAGACTTTGCCGCCTGCCGCGACAGCGGGGTCGGTAATCGGCGGCTTAGGCTTCGGTTTCGGTTTGGGCTTTGGTTTTGGTTTGGGCTTCTCTTTAGGTTTTGGCTTAGGGGGCGGGGGAGGCGGTTCGGTTTTGAAAATCGTTATATTGGATGCGATGGCCGCTCCGGGCGCGACCACGCCGATCAATTTGGTAGTTGAGTCATTATCGAATTTGACCATAATTGAGTATTCGCCAGGAGGGATGTCTTCAAGCACGAAAAATCCAAGCGTATCGGTAAGCGTGGACGTATGATGCGGGATGGTAAACACGGCCGCGGCGGCCAGCGGTTCGCCGTCGGCGTTGGTGACTTGCCCTCTGATTGTGGCTGGCTTTTTAGCGCAACCGCCTATGACAATTATGAACGCGATTGATATTAAGAAAAAACATTTACAGGTTCTCATTCTTTCCCTCCCAAATGAGGCCGTATTTATAATCGCCGGAGGCCTGTCAAAATCTATTTTTTTGCCTCCGCGAAGGAGCTTCATTTCATATTATAACAATCGTCAAATAAACTCAAGTCATTAATGTAAAAAAGATTGGGGCAGGGAATTCATATTGATAAATCTTAATAATCTGTTAATTTTATATCTATAATAGGAGATTTAATTGAAAACGCTGATTCTGACATTAATACTTGCCAGTTTTACATTAGCTTGGGAACTGCCGCCAGACCTTGAGCTTGTCTCAAGGGATGGTGATAATGTGACTGTAAAAGACGTATATACCGGCGAGATAAGAACCTATTTCGTTGAGGGAGAGTCCCGCCTTTGGCGGGATTGGGCGCTGGAGGTTGAGGAGGACAGCCTGGATTTTGAGCTTGTGGCCTTTTTTGATATGCGCTTTGCATCGAAATTACAGGTATTCGACTATAATGAAAATCTCCTTCCAGAACTTATCGTATGCAACGTTTCAAATGGCGGCAGGGTAAACATTTATGAAAACCAGGGGAATTTTAACTTTATTGAAATTTATGAAGCTGACCCCGGGATTGTCTATGATTCGGGTGATCCTGATAATGATGGCTTAAATGAGCTTCTGATCAAGCTTGACCGGAGCATTTATCTATATGAGCAATATGAGTTCGCTTCATTTTCTGAAAGCATGGTCTGGTTTATTTCACCTTTACCCAGTAATCATCAATGCTGGCCCCAAATTTCAGATTTCGATAATGACGGTCTAAAAGAAATTACTTTTTCTATGCAAGACACACATAATAAAATACGTATTTTTGAAAACAATGGTGATAACAGCTATATTGAACAATCTCCGATAATCTGGCTTGTGCCAACTTATCCCGCCGATTATGCCAACGGTGATTTTGACGGTGATGGCAATAACGAAATCTTATGCGGAGGAATATATGGTCATCTTGCTATTCAGGAATACGTTGCCGACGACTCATTCGAAGTATCATGGGAAGGCGAACTCGGGCACTTCAATGCTCTTCTCCATGAAAATATAGGGGATTATGACCAGGACGGGCGCGATGAATGGGTATCGGCGGGAAGAGATTTTTCCGCCGGGGGGTTCTTTTTTAAAGTTTATAATTCGATTGGAGATAATCAATACGAAGTTGTTTACTATGATTCCCTCCCGGGGAATACCTGGGGAGAGGGCGGAATTTCCGCGGGCGACGTGGACGGCGACGGCATCAATGAATTTTTGGTTTCATCCAATAACAACATAGGCTTATACAAATATAATCCCAATGAGGGCTGGAATCGCGTTTGGTTAACCGATGAAGGAACCGGAGCTGCTCTAACACTTCCATTTTTGCTTGATGTGGATTATGACGGGCTTGACGAAATAGTGCTAACCGGTAGTTATATTAGAACGAAGATATATGATCTGGTTCCGACCGCAGTATATAATTCTGATCTGGACAAAGCAGATTTGAATTTAGTTATATATCCAAACCCGGCCAATGGAGTGGTTTCGATATCTTTGGGAGAACCCAATTCCGGCGAAGGAATTATATCCATTTATGATATTCTTGGAAGAATGGTTTATAATAAGGCCGTATCAGGGGAGCGTATATTATGGAATTTATCCGGTTTAAATGGAAAGGAGGTGAATTCAGGATTATATTTCATAGAATTAAAGTCCGGTAATATCAAAACGGTAAGTAAAATTACAATTCTTAAGTAATAAACAAGTAAAGCAGGTCGGGTTTTAATTCAGCCTTTGCGAGAGAAAAACCGACATCAATTCTCGTAACAATTAAGGTGTTATTAATCAACAATTAAATTATATATAAATTATTCTGTTACTCCGAAACATGCTACTCAAACATCA
>CAZKYQ010000104.1:0-9396 GCA_964556975.1 uncultured Ignavibacteria bacterium | reverse complement strand
ATTTCAAAAATAAAGGGACAATAAAGGAGATTTGACCTTATGGCATCGATAAATTACGCCCATAAAGAGATTATCTCCAAGATAGTGTATTATGGGCCTGGATTATCAGGAAAGACTACAAACCTCCAGTTTGTATTTAAGAAAATTCCGTCGGAGACAAGAGGCGAACTGATTAGTCTCGCTACCGATGCGGACAGGACGCTTTATTTCGATTTCCTTCCTTTGAATGTAGGGACCATTCAAGGGTTCGCGACGAAGTTCCAGCTATATACGGTTCCCGGACAAGTTTACTATAACGCCACCCGCAAGCTTGTACTGCGCGGTGTTGACGGTCTTGTTTTTGTAGCCGACAGCCAGGCAGAAAAACTTGATGAAAATATCGAATCGTTGCAAAATTTAAAAGACAATCTAGTTGAATATGGATACGATATTGATCTTATCCCTATAGTTATCCAATACAATAAAAGAGACCTTCCAAGCGCGATGTCTATTGAGGAATTGGAGAAAGCCCTAAACCCGGACGGGTGGCCTTTTTTTAAGGCGGTGGCATCATCGGGAGAAGGCGTTTTTAAGACGCTTAAAATTATCAGTAAAATGGTACTTGAGCAGATTCAAAAGAATAAGATGGGCGCGCCAAAGGCTGTAACTTCGCCAAAAGAGCCTAAACCGGAACTTGTCGCTGCCTCAGCAGCGCCAAGCAAGGCGGCCGAAACTGTTCAAAGCGTAAATCAAACATCGAACATCGTCCAATCTCCTGAACCTCCTGTTGAAGATTCAAAACCATCTGAGACTGTATCCTCCGCTGTTGAAACGCAAGAAGTTTCTCCTGAAGCTGTAGAGCCTGTGCCCGAGCAAGATGTAACCGGAACCGCCAAGAACTCTGAAGCGCTGGGAAATATTGTCGTTTCAGATTCGCAAAAACTCCCCGACCAGGAGGATGAGGCGGTAGATGAGCAAGACCTTGAGGAAACTACAGAGAGGGCAGTGTTAGCAGCGGATGCCCTAACTAATGGGACCGATAAGAAGATTGAAGCTGAAATAGAAAATGAGCCAGAACAGACCGCTCAAGATGACGAAGAATCGTTGCCCGAACCAATTTATGGTACGTCGTCTAATGATGATGGCTTTGATGAAGAGGTCACTCAAATATCGGACCTGAATCTAAAAAACCCGCTTTCGCTTGAGAAGCCGCGGATGGCGGAAAGTAGAAAAGTTAAAAATAAAAGCAGGAAATTCAGCCTGTTTGGATTATTTAAAAAATCCGGAAAATAGATGCTGAAGATAAAAGGAGGTCACTATTGACTCAGGAGCAGCAAGTCCTTTATGAGGACCAAATTAAAGACATCGACAAAGCCCTTGGCCAGATCATAAAAGAATCTGAAGCCAAGTGCGCGTTGCTTGTTGATAAAGACGGGCATTTGCTAACAAGGCAAGGCTTTACCCATACTCTGGATACAACAGCTTTGGCGGCCCTTCTTGCGGGAAGTTTCGCGTCAACTAAAGAAATAGCCAGGCTTGTAGGAGAACCGGAATTTTCAGTTCTTTTTCATCAAGGCAAAAGAGATCATATCCATATTTCGCTGATAGGCGAAAGGACAATCCTCGTTGTGATTTTTGATGATCGCACGACTATCGGCATGATCCGGCTTTACGCCAAAGAAGCTGGTGAAAATCTTAGGAAAATCCTCGAGAGAAGTCCTGAAGAGAACAAAGACAGCATGGAATTAGGAGATGATTTCAGTGAGTCAGCCGATGCGAAACTCGACGATATTTTTAAAGAATAGTACAGAACCAATCAACTACATCATCGGATAGGGACCTAAGATGGCAATTGAACTCGGCAAAATGCTGGTGAAGGCCGGCAAAATCACCGAGGAACAACTACATAAAGCGCTTCAAGCGCAGAAAAACGGCGATGGCAAGCTTGGTGAAATACTTGTTAAAATCGGGGCGGTAGCCGACCAAAACGTCATTTCCGAATTCATTGGGAAACAACTGAATATTGGCGCGCTTCGTCTGACAGATATTGAATTGAATCCCGAAATCGTAAAGGCGATTCCTAATGATATTGCCCGCAAATTCAATGTAATCGCCGTTTCTAAAATAGCGAAAACCCTAATTGTGGCAATTTCCGACCCGAATAATATTTATGTATTGGATGCCATAAAATTTATTACCGGCTATAATATTCAGCCGGTTATTTCTCCAGAGAACACTATTCAGAAAGCAATTGAAAAATATTATGATGATACATCGGGGCTTAATGAGATAATAAAAGGCATTTCGGAGGATGAATTAGAGGTTGTTGAGGAATCTGAAGATGATATCTCGGAACAGGACCTGCAATCTCAAGTTCAGGACAAGCCTCTGGTTAAACTGGTCGACGGAATAATTGCCGAGGCAATCAACAAAGGCGCGTCTGATATACATTTTGAGTGTTATGAAAAACGGGTAAGAGTGCGTTACAGGTACGACGGTTCTCTCCAGGAATCGGCTCCGATCCCGCACAAATATCGCGCGGCGATAATATCCCGAATGAAAATAATGGCAGACCTTGATATTTCGGAAAGACGCCTCCCGCAGGACGGAAGAATAAAAGTGAAATTAGGGGGGAGGACGGTTGATTTAAGGGTGTCGGTTCTACCGACTATTTTTGGCGAAAAAGTCGTTATGAGGATTCTGGATCCCAAATCATTAATGGTGGATTTGACAAAACTCGGGTTCCCCAATATTGCATTAAAAAACTTTGATCATGCAATTCACCTTCCCTATGGGATGATTCTTGTAACAGGACCTACAGGTTCGGGTAAAACGACAACATTATATTCGGCATTGAAAACATTGAATACCGCGAATGTAAATATTATGACCTGTGAAGATCCGGTGGAATTTAATTTTGACGGAATCAACCAGGTACAGGTCAGATCAGATATTGGATTGACATTTGCCGCCGCCCTGAGATCGTTTCTAAGGCAGGACCCGGATATTGTTATGGTAGGTGAGATCCGCGATGGTGAGACTGCGGATATCGCTATTAAGGCCGCCCTCACGGGACATCTGGTTTTTTCTACTCTTCATACGAATGACGCGGCCTCAACAATAAACAGACTCATGGATATGGGAGTGCCCGGTTACCTTGTTGCGGCTTCGACAAAATTAATAATGGCTCAGAGAATGATCAGAAAAGTTTGCGTTTCCTGTAAGCAAGAAATCAAGGTTACGCCTCAAATTCTTGAAACGCTTCAGCTTACAAAAGAGGATGGGGCCAATCTGAAAATTTTCGAGGGTAAAGGATGCGGTCTTTGCAATAATACTGGCTATTCCGGAAGGACAGGGCTTTTTGAGGTTATGCCCATTAGTCCGGCAATAGAGAGATTGATTATTAAAGGGGCGTCAACGTCGGAAATAAAAGAGCAGGGCGAAAAAGAAGGCATGATGGCCTTGAGGGCGGCAGGCCATGAAAAACTGGCACAGGGAATTACAACAGTCGAGGAAGTTGTCGCCGAAACGGCGGTGTAAGCTATAGATATGAAAGTTATTGTCGATAAACTGAGTAAGAGGAAAAACAAATATGATAACATTGCGCGAATTACTTGATATAATGGTTAAACGCAACGCGTCTGACCTGCATATTACCGTTGGATCGCCGCCAATCTTGCGTGTTGACGGCAAACTTGTCAAAACCGAGTATGATATTCTAGGCCCTGAACAAACCAAGAAGATCGCTTATTCCGTTATGAATGAACGGCAGCGAAAGGCTTTTGAAGAAAATTCCGAATTGGATCTTTCATTCGGTGTAGAATCCTTATCGCGGTTCAGGTGCAATATTTTTATGCAGAGAGGCAATGTAGCTATGGCTCTCAGGCAAATACCTTTTAAAATAATGTCCTTTGATGAATTAGGGCTGCCTGACACTGTCCAGAAATTTGGCGAGTTTCCAAGGGGGCTGGTTTTAGTTTGCGGGCCCACGGGTTCAGGCAAATCGACGACTCTTGCCGCCTTAATTGACAAGATTAATACTGAAAGAAATTTGCACATCCTGACGGTTGAAGACCCAATTGAGTATTTACATAAGCATAAGAATTGCATCGTGAATCAGCGCGAGGTGCACTCGGATACAAAAGCTTTCTCTACATCTCTAAAATACGCGTTAAGGCAGGACCCGGACGTTGTTCTGATCGGTGAGATGCGAGACCTTGAAACTATGGAAGCGGCGCTGACAATATCCGAAACAGGGCACTTGGCATTCGCCACATTACATACAAACTCCGCGGCGGAGGCTATGAACAGGATCATAGATGTTTTTCCGACAAATCAGCAGGAGCAGGTTCGTGTCCAGTTATCTTTTGTTTTACAGGGCATCCTTTGCCAGCAGTTGAATCCCCGTATTGGAGGCGGCCGGGCCCTCGCCATGGAAATCCTTGTAGCCACGCCCGCAATAAGGGCCGTAATCCGTGATGATAAAGTACATCAAATCTATTCTCTGATTCAGGCCGGCCAGAAATACGGCATGATGACGATGAATCAATCTTTATTTGATTTGTATGCAAAAAAGAAAATTACATATAACGATGCTGTCGCGCGATCAGCAAATATTCAGGAATTTGAAGAAATGGTCAATAGGCATGGTTCGCAAGGCCAGGGAACTGGTGTGAACTTCGCGGGCCGGAATGTGAGGTAGTCTATGCCAGTATTTGAATATACAGGTAAAACTCTTGGCGGTAAACAGGTCCAGGGGGAATTAAAAGCCAAAAACAGGGCGGAATTAGAGCGTTTTCTGCGTGGAAACAGAATTCTGGTATCAACGGTTTCCAAAAAACCTCAGCAGATCCAAATCAAGTTCGGATCAGGCATAAAAAAAATTGATATTTCAAGGTTTACAAGACAGTTTGCCACAATGATTTCAGCGGGCCTGCCGATGGTGCAATGCCTTGACATATTAGGCACCCAGATGGAATCGGCTGAATTTAGAAAAATCATAATGAAGGTTAAGGATTCCGTTCAATCGGGCATGACGCTTTCAGAGGGCCTTGGAAAGCACAAAAAAGCCTTTGATGAACTGTATGTCAATATGGTAGAAGCCGGCGAGATAGGCGGCGCGCTTGATACTATTCTCGTAAGGCTCGCGCAATACAGAGAGAAAGCCGACAAACTTACTCGTAAAGTCAAAGGAGCCATGGTATATCCTCTCGTTGTTATGATTGTCGCCGTTGGCGTAACATTCGCGATGCTGAGGTTTATCGTCCCTGTTTTTGCCAAAATGTTTGGCGGGCTGGGCGCCGAACTTCCAGCTCCCACTCGATTTATTCTGGGAATTTCAAATTTCCTGAAGGACCAAACCTTGGTGATTTTGTTCATAATAGTTATAGCCATAATCGGTTTTAAATTATTTTTGCGAAATCCTAAGGGTAGGCTAATGTTCGATTCATTCAAGCTGAAAATGCCGCTATTAGGCAGCCTGGTCCGTAAAAGCGCGGTTTCGAGATTTACGAGGACATTGGCGACTTTGCTGTCTTCGGGGGTATCAATACTTGACGCATTGAATATTACCGCAAAAACTTCGGGTAATATGGTTCTGCAAAACGCGATCAACAAATCGATGGTCTCTATTGCAGAGGGAGAGACAATTACACAACCTTTGAAAGATTCGGGTGTTTTCCCGCCCATGGTTACCCAGATGATTTCGGTTGGCGAGAAAACGGGCGGCATGGACGACATGCTTGCAAAGATCGCCGATTTTTACGATGAAGAGGTTGATGCGGCTGTTTCCGCGTTAACGTCCATAATTGAGCCCGTGGTAATTGTATTTTTGGGCGGCATGATCGGCGCGATCATGATTGCCATGTATTTGCCTATGTTTGATATTATCGGTCAAATCAACTAATCAAAGAAAAGAGGGAAACCGCTCTTTCTCATGTCTTAATATTTGTGAATGAGCGGCTTTTTCTATGGGTGAAACGACTATGCAAAAACCTGTTAGCCTAATCAGCAAAAAAGCCTGGTTCTTGATATTCAGGTCGATTACAGCGCTTTTACTGGTGATCTCCGGGGCGTATTTTCTAAAGCCTTTGGCGTTTAACGTTACCCTATTATCTTTGTATTCAGCGTTCACTCTTATTTTTATACTGTATAATTTAACATCAAAATACTATTCCGAAGAGTATGTCGGAAGTATCGTAATTATTCAATTAGCAGGGGAGCTGTTAATTGAAGGTTTGCTGGTAAACGAGGTCGGAGGGAATTTCTCGCCGTTTATAATATTTTTTATTTTAACAATAATTTCCAGCGCTCCCTTTTTTCATCTGGCAGGGTCAACAGTGGCCGCTACAATTGCAGGCATATTATATGCTTCACCGATATTTTTCAATCTTTCATCTATATACGAGGGGATTATCGAACCATCGGGATTAGCCGGGATGGGAATATCATCTGATGAGGCTTTCTACACGGTCTTTTTGCACTTATGCCTGTTCTATTTTTTCGCGTTTATTTCAGGCTATTTTGCCGAGAGGCTTTTTGTAACATCGCGCGAGCTTACATCTGTAAAACTTGAAACCGAGGAAATTTTAGAGCAAATGCGCTCGGGCCTGCTAACCATCAACGCTGAAGGCAAGATCGTATATTTCAATCAAACAGCCGGACTAATACTTGGGATTGAGCCCGTAAACGCGCGGGGAAGAAAGCTTAACGAGGTTTTATATGAAGGCATGGGAGAACTATGCCGTTATATCGAAACCGGACTTAAAACGGGCAGGACTGAAACGCGGTCGGAAATTAAAATAACCCGCTCCGAAAGAGGGAAGATACCGATTGGATTATCATCCTCGATTATTAGAGACGAGAAAAAAAACATGCGCGGCGTGATTACGCTGTTTCAAGACCTCACCGAAGCGAGGAAATTAAACGAAAAAAATCAGGCGGCTGACAGGATGGCCGCGGTCGGCCGCATGGCGGCTGGGATAGCGCATGAAATAAGAAACCCTCTGGCGTCGATATCCGGGTCGGTCGAGATATTAAAAGACGAACTTCAATTGGAAGGCGACAATCAGAAGCTTCTGCAATTAATTATAAAAGAGTCTTCGAGGCTTAACACGATACTATCCGATTTTTTGAATTTCGCGAGAATAAATAAAACATCATCGGGGGCTTGCGATCTTCCGGTAGTGATTAGGGATGTTGTGAAGCTTGCCGAAGGCCATGAACAAATATCAGGCGGGATCAATATTTCGTTTGAGACCCATCGCCCGTTAATAATGACGGCGGGCGGTGAAGATCAGATCAAGCAGGTTCTCTGGAACCTGATCCTCAATTCGGCACAGGCTATAGGGGAAAATGGCGGAAATATATTAATTACAACAGAGGATTATTGTATCGAAGGCTCGCCCGAAATGGTCAAGCTTATTATAGCCGATAATGGGCCGGGCATACCGTACGACACCAAAAGCAGAATTTTCGACCCGTTTTTCTCAACCAAGGCCGATGGCACAGGCCTGGGATTGCCTATTGTGGCTCGTATTGTCAATTGTCTCGGAGGAAGGATCGATGTAGAATCATCACCGGGAAGCGGATCGAAAATTTCGATTTTATTGCCGAGGGAACTTCCATCCGATTTGCAAGGCGCGGCATTACAAGAGGCTGTCCTTAGTTGACATTTCCCGCATAAAGGCTATAGATATTGGCGAAAATATTTCTCCGGAAGCAATATTAGCGAATAAATCGAATAATATTTACACCATCGCTAGTGGCCGCGAAGAGGTAGGGCCCTGTGTAATGTAAATGATTAACGCTAACGTCAGTGATATTGAAAGTGTATAATGAGACCAATGCGTCTGATTCATTAAACTCCAACGCGATAACTTCACCGGATTGGGTCCCAATGAATATTGTTGAATCGATAGCTTCGACAGCGGTCACAATTGATTGGCCTACGTCGTATCTTGATAAAAAAGCTGGATTTGATGGATCTGAAATAGATAACGCGAAAACTCCCTCGCCGCCATCGGCAATAAAAGCGAATGTATCCACAACCGCCACTCCCTGGGCATCGCCCGGCGTTTGATATTGGGTAATTATTTCCGGAGCTTGCGGAATTGACGCGTCAATAATATACAAGTTTTCCGAATTAGTTATAAACGCGGTATCTCTGCGAGCGACGACATAATTTGACCCGATGAAAAGTTCTGATCTGTTTAGCGAAAGAAGCGAATCAGAAACAGAATTATCCAGGATCAAAAAACCGCTCTGGTCGGCGACAAAAACCAAGTTTCCTGAAACGGCAACATCATTGGCTTGCACCTGGATATTGTATAAGCCATTCCGTATGAGTGAATCAGGGTCCGTAAAATTAGCTCTTACAACTCCTCCGGCAAAATCAGCCAAAAAGACGTTTGGATATTGAACATCGACTTTTTTCGCTTGTCCTGAGCTTTCAAACCTTGAAATATATACTGGAGATGTTTTATCAATTATGTCGATAATTTCGAGCCCGTCCTGGCCGGTCGCGATAAACATTATGTTTTGATAAGTAGCTACGCCGAATGCCTGGCCAGAACTGGGCCGGTATGCCGACGCAAACCTGAATCCCTGCTCAAGTGAAATTGTAACGGTTACGGTCCCAGATGTATAGCTCGTGTCAATCGCATAGCCTATAGCGGTAATAGTATGTTCCGAGTTGTTTTGATACGAGAAAATATCCCAGTAATGCCGGAATGGAATGCTGGCATCGGTCCCGACATGGACATTATCGATTATAAATTGAACGCTGTCTATGGTAAAATCGGCGCCGGTTTGAGCGGTAATATTGGTTACATTATATAGTATTGCGCCGTCAGAAGGCTCGGTTATCCTTATGGGGATGCTATCGCCCGGATTGGTAACCTTGCCGTCGCCGCAACCGCCGAACAATATCGCGCAGGCAATAGCAACCATTGTCAAAATCTTTATCGTGTTAGCCATATCCTCTATATATGATATCGGAACTTGTTTGAAAAGGTCAAATTGTTTTTACGATCTAATCCTCTATAAACGACAAAATATGCTTTTTAAATTATTAATTTTAGCGAATTCTCTGGACAATTCCCAAATTTAGCTTTTTTTACAGAAAACAGGAGGAAAAATGCAATCAGGGAAAAACAAAAACAATGTCATTAACATTTCCAAAATAAACTCAAAATTGGGCGAAATTCTGCTTGCGGAGCGTGGAAACAGGCTTTGTATCGTTGAATTTTCGCGCAATAAGAGATTCGAGAAGGCATTAGACATTATTTCAAAGGAATATGGAGCGGTAATAAAAAAGCGAAAAACCGATCTTTTGAAGAAGGCCGAAAAACAGTTAAAATTATATTTTACGGGAAAACTAAAAAAATTCGATCTTCCGATAGAATTCACTGGCACCAA
>CAZKYQ010000103.1:0-9617 GCA_964556975.1 uncultured Ignavibacteria bacterium | reverse complement strand
GCCTGAAACAGCGCAGAGGTATCAACGACAAACTGATAATACCCCTGAAATTCAACAAAACATCCCGGCCCGATGAATAGCGCAGAGTCGGGCGGCACCCTGAGATCGCCGACAACCTCAATCGGGTTCATGGATGACTCCCACACTCCCCACACGTCGCCGGAAACCTCGGTGGCTGACGCGTTGAGCGCCAATGCCGTAATCAAAAGCGCGGCTAATATTATGACAGATTTATCCATACCTAACTCCTCTTTACGAGAAACTGTAACGCAATTAAAATACCCAATAATATATTGGCAGTCAAGGGAAATCGGATATAATTGGGTTTGCATTGGCTTTACTTATTGCACATCCCCCACCCGCCCGAAGAAGGCCATAGTCAAGAAACAATACTTGATCCAGCTCTTCGCTACTATCTATTTCCACTTTTCCCTTGCGCTGGAGCCGTCGGTTATATTATTAAGTTATGGAAACCATAATCTAAGGAGGATAGAATGAAATCTATGTATATAACCGCCGTCGTAATATTAATCGCGGCTGTATCGCATTCCGGGAATTCGGCTTGGGCTGATGATAATTCCGAGCCGGTTAAGATTGAGCTTAAAAGCGAAGCGTTCGAGCATGAAGCCGCGATTCCTGAAAAATATTCTTGCGAGGGAGACGACATCTCGCCTGGCCTGACATGGAACGCCCCGCCCAAAGGTACGGTCGAGCTGGCCCTTATCTGCGATGATCCCGACGCACCTGTTGGCGTCTGGACGCATTGGGTGCTTTACAGCATTCCAGCCGACGCGAACGCTCTTGCGGAAGATCTTCCTATTGTGGAAGAAACAGAATCGGGGATTATGCAGGGCGAAAATAGCTGGGGGAATATCGCCTATGGCGGGCCATGCCCCCCGCGAGACTCAGAGCACAGGTATTTTTTCAAATTGTACGCTCTTGATAGCGAAACCGGACTGCAGCCATGCGCTTCCAAGAAACAGCTCGAAAAAGCGATGAAAGGACACATCATCGGCTACGGCGAACTGATGGGGACTTTTAAGAGGTAGAGCATATTTACGTACTCGAAACAAAAGGGCCGGCCATTACGACCGGCCTTTGTATTTAAGCGACTAAAGCCGCCTGCCAAGCAGAAATTTTAGTACATTCCGCCCATACCGCCCATGTCACCCATTCCGCCGCCTCCGGGCATAGGTGGCATTGGTTCTTTCTTCTCGGGCTTGTCTGCTATCAAAGCCTCTGTTGTCAAAAGAAGAGAGGCTATCGACGCCGCGTTCTCAAGCGCTATACGGCTGACCTTGGTGGGGTCGATAACGCCCATCTTGACCATGTCGCCATACTCTGTCGTCTCGGCGTTGAAACCAAAATTGGTTTCTTTTTCGCGGAGCTCGTTGACAATAATGGCCCCTTCCATTCCCGCGTTCT
Organism: uncultured Ignavibacteria bacterium; assembly: GCA_964556975.1. GTDB lineage: Bacteria > Zixibacteria > MSB-5A5 > UBA10806 > UBA10806. The sequence goes on along the minus strand of CAZKYQ010000103.1, from coordinate 8,192 downwards.
CACAGATTTGCCTGATCGGCCCTTCAAGCGCTCTCAAAACTACGTTAGCGCCAACATTCATATCGCCTTTCAGCTTCAACTCTTTGAGTGAATGCCGGGCGCGGAGATAAACAACGCCGCCACCGGGGATAATGCCTTCCTCGACTGCCGCGCGAGTGGCGTGAAGAGCATCCTCAACGCGCGCTTTCTTTTCTTTCATTTCACTTTCGGTAGCCGCGCCGACATTGATTACCGCAACGCCGCCAGCCAGCTTGGCCAGGCGTTCCTGCAGTTTTTCACGGTCGTAATCGGATGTTGTATCCTCGATCTGGTTTTTGATCTGATTAATACGGCCCTTGATATCGTCGGTTTTACCGGCGCCTTCAACAATAGTGGTATTATCTTTATCGATCGTCACTCTTTTGGCCTTACCGAGATCGGACGCGACCGCGTTTTCAAGTTTGAAACCGAGTTCTTCGGAGATAACCTTGCCGCCGGTCAAAGTAGCGATATCATCAAGCATGGCTTTTCTGCGGTCGCCAAAGCCCGGTGCCTTGACCGCGCATACTTTTAAAGTTCCGCGGAGCTTATTAACAACAAGAGTAGCGAGAGCTTCGCCCTCAACATCCTCGGAGATAATCATCATTGGCTTGCCCATCTGGGCAACTTTTTCCAGAATCGGAAGAAGGTCTTTCATTGTACCGATCTTTTTGTCATGGATTAAAATCAACGGATCTTCAAGAACGGCTTCCATGTTATCCGGATCGGTTACAAAGTACGGAGAAAGATAGCCGCGGTCAAATTGCATGCCCTCAACAATATCAAGTGCCGTTTCGGTGCTCTTGGCCTCTTCGACTGTGATTACACCATCTTTGCCGACTTTTTCCATGGCATCGGCTATAAGATTGCCGATGTCGGGGTCGTTATTGGCCGAAATCGCTCCAACATTAGCAATCTCGTCTTTGCCCGCTACTTCTCTAGATATCTTCTTAATTTCTTCTACAATGGCCTGAGTGGCAACTTCCATACCCCTTTTCATTCCCATCGGATTGGCGCCGGCGGTCACATTTTTCAAACCTTCGCGATACATGGCCTGCGCAAGAACCGTAGCGGTTGTAGTGCCGTCGCCGGCAATGTCCGATGTCTTAGACGCTACCTCTTTGACCATCTGCGCGCCCATGTTTTCATAAGCGTCATCGAGTTCAACTTCCTTGGCAACCGTTACACCGTCTTTTGTAACGGTGGGCGAGCCAAATTTCTTATCTATTATGACACAGCGCCCCTTTGGGCCCAATGTAACTTTTACCGCGTTGGCGAGCTTGTCCACGCCTTTTTTAATACTCTCGCGAGCCACGGAATTATATTCAATCATTTTAGCCATATTAAAAAATCCTCCAAGATCTAAATTGTTTTATTAAGATTTCTCTACGAAATTATTGCGAGAATATCAGATTCCCGCATAATAAGATACTCATTATCATCAACTGTAACTTCGGTGCCTGAATATTTTCCGTAGAGGACCTTATCGCCCTTCTTTACTTCCATTTCTATTTTCTTACCGTCTTCAATCCTGCCGAGACCCGTCTCAACAATCTTGCCCTGCATTGGTTTTTCTTTAGCGGTATCGGGAATTATAATTGATCCCTTTTTAACTTCCGCTTCTTCCAAGGGCATGACCACAACGCGATCAGACAATGGCTTAATCTTCATTTAATCCTCCTAAAAATTTGTTGAGTTTTTTTACTTCCAAAATCAATTTTTATTAATTCCCCGTTGATTTTCAACAGGCTCCCAATTTATTAGCACTCCTTACTTGCGAGTGCTAATTTTGTTCCGGCTAAAATAAAAATCCCGGGATTTATGTCAAGCGATTTCTGGAATTTTTTTCAAGAAAGCAGGTCTTCGATTGCCTTTAGCAGGCTTTTTGTCCGAAATGGTTTCTTTAGCGCCCTGTCTGCTCCAAAAGCCAGAGCCGTTTTCAGGTAATGGTCGGGCCCTAACGTTGCCCCGCCAGATATGGCGATTATTTTTGTCGATGGAAAATCTCGTTTTACTTCCTTAATAGTCTCAATGCCTTCTTTTTCCGGCATCAATATGTCCATTATTATCAGATCGGCCGGATGTTCGTCTTGTTTTGCCAGCCCATCAAGTCCATTGCAGGCATCATCTACGATAAAGCCTGAAATCGATAGGTTTTCTTTTAGAGCCAATCTCAATTGGCGGTCATCCTCAATAATTAATATCCGCGGCATTCGATAATTCCCTAAATATTTTTATTCCTTTGGTCGTCACAAGCCCCCTCATATCTTTGCCATAGCTATTGAGGAACTGTTAATTTCAAGTTTTTTCTTCAAAAAACAGGTTACTGCCTGCATGATACATTCACCACCAAATATCGAGGCCAGAAAAATCGGGCCCGGAGCATAATCCCGCCCATGGCTATGCCCAGGCCCAAAACGCGTAAAGCTACTTATATATAGAGGGAGATGACAAATTGCGCAATACGAAAAAAATGCCCATATAATGCGTATGTTTATATACGCACTACAATTCCTTCAAATATGTCGATAAGTTTATATGTTTATTTGAGATACACAGTTTTTTTCGGATATTTTCCCGATGCTTATTAACGGTTATTGCAGATATTTTCAATAATGCAGATATTTCTTTGGATGTCGCCCCCCCTTTAATCAGGTTACAGATTTCCAATTCACGCGGAGATAGCTTGGAATATATATTAAGAGTAGAGCCAGAAGATGTTGCAAGTTGTTGCAGATCATTTCCGATTATTTCAAGATAAGCAAGATTAGTGGAGCCATCTTCGTTAGTTATTTTCTTAAGGGCAGGTAAAAGCGAGTTGTCAACTATTTCAGATATTCCATTTGCATAGTTTTTCTTTTCTTCTTCAAGGTGCGATAAGATTTCTTTTAGGGCTATGTTTTTCCTATCAAGGTCCTTTTCAGCAAGTTTTCGGGCATTAATATCCCGAAAGCTAGCCAGCGTATAGACTTCGCCCCTAATGTTGATTAAGATTACTCCAACCTCAACGCAAATCGGGGTTTTATCTTTGTCTATAAGTTCAACTTCATCAAGGTAAACCGATTCGCCGATGTTGCCGTTTGCCTTTGTTCCGCGCAATCGAGCGGCGAATTCAGAAGGCAGTAATCGGTTAATTCTCATTTTTAACAACTGTTTTCTTGAATAGCCGGACAGCTTACAGGCTGAATCATTCACGTCTATTATACCTCCCCGCTCATTAATCAGGAAAAGCGCGTCGAAAACTTTTTCAAATAGAGTCCTGAATTTGAATTCGGATTCTCTGATTTTTCTGCTGTGAATTGCCACTCCGACAATAATGGCCGCGACAAGGCCGGTAGTTACAAAGATAACCGATATAATACCCCAAGTTATTTCCATTGCCTGGCCTGACATAGAATTCCGATTAAATAAAAAACATTAACGACTATATTTAAGATAGCGTGAATTGCCCAAATAGCAACTAGTAAATTACCCTTTACTATTGGATAGAAAGCGAAATACGCCAAATCTCCCGCGGAAAATATCAGAAGGCCCGATGCTATCCAAAAAATGTGATTTCTATAAATGCCGCCGGAGTCCTCTGCCATTAGAACATATAGCGTGTAAGATGTTATCAATGAATAAAAAACCTGGGTCAAAATTATCGCGTATTCGTTTAGATCTGTTAAGCTTTGCAAGAACAGAGAATTGCATGTCGAAAAGGCGACAATTCCGGGAATGCTTATTATCAATATTTTCTTTATGACTTTGTGCCGGACCCAGTATGAAAACATAGCCGCCAATATTGTATATTCGATAGGCGTATATATATGATGAACCCAGTGATACTCCATTTTTATTTCGCTGAGATAAAGAGTTGTTATATTAACAATTCCCACTATCGCCATTAAAAAAAATAAAAGCCGCGTTTCGCGATTCAGGCGCTTGAAATTGATCGCGCCTGCAGTAAGCGGCGCAATAAAAGATAAGGTGGCAATGTATAAAAGTATTATTTCGGGCTTCATGGGCAAGCTTTTATATTACCGCTTTTTTATTTCAAGAGTTTTAAAATTCAACGATGTATGCCTTGGTCTTAAAATAATACTGTTTACTATTTCATTCATCACTCTATCCCCAAAATCATATTTGAAACAATATAGCAAGATTAATAGAATTAAAAAGATAAATATGGAAAATGGACTTTAAATAGCTATTCGGAGCCATCGGATAAATGGCGCGTTATTGAGAAAATCGTATTTAGGGCTTGATTACTATATCAACATTTATTATTATTTATGGAAGTGTAAGTAAAATCTAAAAGTTTCTGAGGATTGTAGGTAGCTGTATTAAAAAAGAAAAACGGATCAACAATATATAGAGGAGTTTTTTTCAATTCTATTCAAGGAAAACGCTGTTAATATTGAACTTAATGGAGGATATATGAGTAATAATCTTGCTAATGAGATAATTTAGATTTTGATTTACGCTGTTTGAAAATCATATTTTCCCCAAAGGAGGATTAAATGAAAAGATTTTTACAGATTTCTTTGTTATTAGTTTCAGCCGCAATTTTGAGTTTATTGCTTTATTCGGCTTGCGGCAAAGACAAGGCAACACCAACCGATCCCAACGCGAATCTTGACGAATGGACAATTCTCTCCTATGGCGCGGGCAATAACAATCTTGATTACAGCCAGGGCGGAACATCTTATGTAATAGAAGATGTCCAGGAAATGGAAAAGATCGGCTCATCGGACAAAGTTAACATCATAGCGATGGTTGCCTCGTTGAGGACGGGCGGCAATGCCAAATATTATTACATAGAGCAATACCCCGATGATCTTGGCGACAACATCAGCTCGACCATCCTTGAGGATATGGGCGGGAAAGACATGTCCGATGCCAATACGTTAAAGGATTTCCTTGTTTACGGCATAACTAATTATCCAGCAAAGAAATATATGGTCATTATTGACGATCACGGAAGCGGGTGGCGCGGAAGCTGCAGCGACGAGCAAAACGGATCCGGGAACGTGATGACCATGTATGAAATGGCGAATGCAGTTGAGAGCGCGAAATCAACAACGGGAATTGGCAATATTGATATTTTTAATTTTCATTGTTGCTTAATGTCGCAGGTGGAAGTGGCTTATGAACTAAGAAATTGCGCCGATTATATGCTGGGATCAGAATTCGTTATGCCGATGGAAAGCATTTTCGGTTGTGTCGAATGGCTTGGAAATCTCGTCGCTAATCCGACTACCGCGCCATTGGATCTCGCCAAAAATATCGTAACTGCGGTAGATAACTCTGCCCGGGCCAAACAAAAACTGTCACATTTCGCTGTTACCGACCTATCCGAAATGTCTCGGTTGGCCGCGAGACTGGATCATCTTGGAACTCAACTTCGCACGACGGCCAATGCCTACTGGTGGGAAGTATATCAGGCATGGTTCAGCAGTTGGAATACCGATTACGACGATCCGAGTTTTATTGATATCCGTGATTTCTGTAATAAGGTAAAACAACAGCCCAATCTGCAAAATATCAATCTGGTCAGCGATGCCGCCGATTCGGTTATAGCGGTAATCAACGACGCCGTTAAGCTGACCAAAACCAATGTCGTCGGCGTAACCCGCGGCGGGATGACGATCCATATGCCGTATTTGATCGACATGTACGATTCAACCAATTACGCGAGGCTTGGTTTCCAGAATACCGGGTGGACGAATTTCCTTTCGATTTATATCCACGGACTCGAACCGTTTCTTGGCAATAGCCTGACAGTTAATGTTGATCCAGCTAATGGCGGAGCGGTCGCCGTTAATCCCGACCTGCAATCATACCAGCAGGGAGATACGGTAACATTAACCGCAACGGCGGCGAATGGATATCTTTTCGATCATTTCAGCGATGGCACCAATAATTTTACCAGCAATCCATTCGCTTTTACTTTCCCCGACGGAAACCTCACCATGACGGCTTACTTTGTGGTTGACGGCGGCGGCGGAAGCTCTGCTACAATCAGCGGTACAATATCCTGGCCGGGTCATACTCTCTCTAATTTCACGTACGCATTCGCCGATACTGCCAGCGGCGCAAGCGTTTACCTCGTGGAGCAGGCGACCGTTAACCCATCCACCGGAAGCTACACTATCACAATTAACAATATGACATCAAGCATGAACCTTTTATTTGAGGCGCAGGACGATGTTAATAATAGCCAGCCATGGTATCCGGATGCTGGCGATGGATGGGGATATTATGACGCGGATAGCGATGGCAGCTGGACAGTGAATGACGCCATTACGGTTTATCCGGGTAATACAATATCAGGCGCAAATATTACGCTTATAACGATTACGCTATCTTCACAACAAAATTCAGCCTTTGATCGATAGCAATTAAGATACTTGATTTTTTCAAGACCCGGATAAGAATATGCCTTATCCGGTTTTTTTTATCTTGATTCTTGAGCATAATATTCATAGTTTTTTGCAAGATACGACAACTGGAGTCGCGCACGCGCTACAATATCGCATAAATAGGAAAGGAATGATGAAACTGTTTCTTTTCAAACAAACAAATGGAATGGTAGGTCTCTGTATTGAAAGAGGTTTTGTTAATTTATTTCCTTTATATAGAAGGTGATATTATTTTGCCTGGAAACCTTGCTTAATAAGAAAACAGTAAGGACGAATTGATTTATGATTGATCCGATTAACGAAAAAGAACGCGCTCTTCGAAGAGAGCTAAGCAAGAGAACGATTAGCATGCCTTCGTTGGATAACCGTGATGACAAATCCCGGAACGATCCGGAACATATTAGAAAAATAGGAATCGAAATCAGCGCCTTAATTCAGGACGAAAAACTTGAAAAGGCCCAAGAGCGTCTTGCGATTGAAACGGAAAAATATCCCGATGAACCGGGGCTGCTAAATTTGCAATTCGCGTTGGATATGATGCTTAAGCCTTTCGGTAATTATGAAAAAGCCAAAGAGTCCACCGGCAAAGCTATGGAGCTGGCAATCGAAAAAAACAGCCCTTATTTCGCCCGCGTTGCCATTAACAACATGGCCTTGGCCGCGCAAAAAGAAGGGCATGCCGAATTCAGCAAAGCCATGTATTTGGCGGCGCATTTTATTGACAAAGCAGCGATCCCGCCGATTGCCAATATTGCCGGCTGGTATTCCAGGCAAGGCGAACTTGAGAACGCCCAGAAATGGATCGACAAACTTCTAAGCCTGAATCCCAAATGGCTGGAAAATGATGAGATTACCACATTTTTGACAAAGGACGAAATGCTCGGAAATCTAAGAACTTTTGAACCTTTTATTAACAAAGTACTTTCCCAAATAAAGAAGGAAGAATAGGAGGATGAAATGTTAATGATTTTACCTGGGGCGGTAATGGCCTTTCTTATTTCAATATTCGGCCCTGCCTTTCCATTTCAGGAACTACACAATAATCCCAACTACAATAAGCTCATGGCCGAGCTCCGGCCCGATGAGAAAGAGCTGATGGCAGCCCATCCGCTTGAACTGATTGACGGGGCGTACAGCGCTAAGAAATAATATTGTCGCGATGTATCAAGAATTTGAAGTTTCTGTTGATCGAAACTTTCTGAGGGCCTGGGGGTCTCAATGGGGAACGCTCCCCGATTAGAAGAAAAAGTCCGTAATAAAATTGAATGCTGGTTTGCCTTAAAAGGCGAAGATTTTATTGTTTGTACTAAAGAGTTTTGCCAAGGTAATAGAACATCATTGCGGCCATTGATGGAATTATTAAAGGATTTAGCTGTTTCTGTTTTCGTAAACGGCGGGGCCGAGTTGCGGGATGACCTCTTAGAGGACCTTGAGTACGGCATCTTTGATTTAATCGGCCGGTTTTCATCTGCGCCGGGCGGTCAATATTTACATGCAAACATACAAGAAAATATAATTCAGCACGTAACTGAAATATTCGTTGAGGCCAAAAGGCGCTGGAACCTCCATAATTATAAAATTACCAAATCGATAGAGGCGGTTCGCCCTGGCAATGGAATAAAGCCTGTTCTACAACCATCTCAAGATAATGGAGAGGATAAGTCTTTGCAGACAGAACGGCAAGCTAAAAAATTATTGGAAACTATGGCGGTTTTCGCGCAAGGAAAATTCAAGGGCGCGAAAAACAAAAAGATCGCTATGAAAATGCTT
>CAZKYQ010000102.1:0-9650 GCA_964556975.1 uncultured Ignavibacteria bacterium | reverse complement strand
AAAAATACACGCCGCTGGATAGGTTTTCGGCTGAATAGATTAAAAAATGTTTTCCCGCCGATTGATATCCATTGAATATTATTTCAGTTAATCTCCCGGAAATATCATAGAGCTTCAAAGTTGTCATCCCATCCGTATGAATTGTATACGATATTCTCGTTGACGCGTTGAATGGGTTTGGATAATTCTGCCCAAGCGCGAAATTCCGAGGAATATTATCTCTTTCATCGGCAATTCCTACAATGCCGTTGGCAAAATTAACATCCATGCTGTCCAGGGTCGAGTTGCCGTGAGCGTCAAAGGCCTCGACAAATATCCTATAGCCGCCATCGGGATAATCTGCCGTATGAAATGACAGTTGTTTTTCGGACAGTTCAGCCAAAGAGTCGCCGTTGTTATTGGTTAGAATATGGTGATAATTGCGGACCGTATCCATCCAGCTTGACGGTATAAGCACGCTGTCTCTTTTATAAAGCAAAGTGGCGTAAGGTTCGTAAGAATTACTTTCGTAAAAATTATACGAGTGGTTAAGTATCTGGGCCATTATTCTGGGATATACAACTCCGCCGGTCGGAATTGATGTTACCCAATAATCGAGTTTAAAAGCGGGCTGCTGCCAGGGGGAGGAGCCAATATAATCTATAATTTTTACAATAATATCTATATCCCCGGTCAGGCTGTCGGGATTAAGGTACGTGTTGTCGACTTCGTTCGGACAAAACGCGAATTTCTCGCCCGGGAAAACGTCATCGAATTCCGGCGGCGTAATATCCTCATCTATTTGAAGAGATAACAGCGGATTATAGTCTATCCCCCATTCATCGTCAAAATATTGCCAGACAAGGCCCTGGTCGGTTATCTCAACGAAATGAATATGCCCCCAGTTACCGGACCAATGTATAATGTCTCCCAGATAATCATAGATATTGACAGTATCTCCAACGTCGAATTGAATCGAGTTTTGAACAAGATGCGCGTATAGCCATCCCGATGAATACCCCGGGTCCTGCTCGGGACTAATTGCCACGCGCCAATAAATATCCCCGCCTAAAGTTAGAACGCATTTTACTATTCCGCTTTGCACGGCGTATGTCGGCTCGTTGACAGGAGTTATTATATCAAGCCCCTGGTGCAGATATGAAAAGTCCGACCCCCATGAACCCATATGCTGTTCGTAATGGTTCCAGACCGTGCACATGCTATCGAAAGGGGCGAACGGCCATGGAACTGGGTCATAATCTAAAGTTGAATTTTCGATACTCTCGGGCGGCGGCGGGGATTTGATATACTTCTCTGACTTAATATCGTTTGTGATTATTTCTCCGGCAGAATCATAAATCCTGAGAACGCCTCTTGAATATTCGTTATCCCGGCAATGAATACCCGCCGCGACCTTCGCTCCGTCAAACGCCAAATCCCTGAACGAGTAATTTCCTGTTAAAGTATCAGCGAAAACAAGAGAGCCGCTTGCGGCTGAGAATGCCAGCAGATTTCGCTTGTCAATAACAGACAGCAATTTTTGATCTGTTGAAATTTTAATCTTTCGAGGATAGAAAAATCCTGTATAAATTTCGGCCATGAGGCTTCCATTAGAATATAAATAAACATAATCTTGAGCAGCGACAGCGATCAACTCGCCGTTTTGAGAAATATCAAATTGATAACCGCTGTTATACTTATCTATCTTTTGATCGCGGGGACTGATCACAAACAGGTTTTTCGGCGTTCCCACGCCAAATGCTTCTCCGTTAGGCGAAAAGCCAAATAGGGATGCTCCTTTGAATTTTCTTGAATATAGACTGTTTCCGGTTTTTGAGAAAAAATGAACTGTCAACTCGCCTTTGAAATGATAGGTGTGATCCATAAAGGCGGCGATTCCTGAATTTGAAATATAAACGTCCGAACCGGGAGCTTCTTCAAGCCGATACAAAAGTCTTCCATTATGGAAAAGTTCGAAATCCGTGATCTCCCTCATCTCATCGGATGTGCGATTGACATCATACATACAATAAAATTTCCCATTATCCGACACGGAGCGATAGTCGGTATCCGGCGCGGAGGTGATAAGTTTTCCGTTAAATGAAATAGAAAGCTCCGAAATATTATCCGCCGATAGATCGCTTGAAATAGCGGAAATTACTACAAATAAAATCAAAGCACCTATGAGCCTGCGCTTTGAGATTTTTCCAGGAAATTTGCTGTTTATTATCATTACATATTTTAACAAGAAAACTCTCTTTTCAGTTTCTTTTTTACATTTTCTTCAAAAAAAACAGGAAGTTTTATCCCGATGAAATATAACGAATTGTGATTTTTTGTCAATGGCTCGTTTGCTACAATAATAATGTCTAAGTTTGTGTTGCCTGAATGGAAAAAACCAGCGGAACCAGGTTCGGGTAATTTTTAATAACATACCTGCCCGGTTTATCCTCGATAAAAAACGTACAGCAATTAGTCGGGCTATATGGAAATTCATGTAAATAATCTATCCGCAAACCCGCTGATATTAGCGCGGTAACAATTTCACCGAGGCTGTGAAACCACTCGTAGGAATCATGTGTAAAGCTGTCATCTGGATCGGCGTAATTGCCTTCGGCCTTGAATTTCATCGGTTCTGGAGAATGAAAATATGGATACTCAAACTTTTCGCCGTTATCGTCAATCATTGACAGGAATGGATGAAACTCAACAATATAAAAGATCCCTCCCGGCTTGAGATATCTCGCGATTAGTTTTGCCCATTGATTAATATCGCTTATCCATGCCAAAACGCCGTAAGACGTAAAAACGATATCAAACTTCTCGTCGAGAACTTTCGGAAGTTCGAATAACTCGGAGCAAATAAACCTCGCGGGAATATCACATTCTTTGCTAAGCGATTCTGCCAGCGCAATCGCTTTCGGAGAAAAATCAACTCCGGTAACCTCGGCGCCCATTCTTGCCCATGACATCGTATCCAGCCCGAAATGACATTGCAGATGAAGCATAGTTTTACCGGAAACATCGGTAAGTTCTTCCAGCTCGATTGATTTCAGCTTGTTTTTTCCGGCCTTGAAACTTTCCAGATCATATAATTTTGAATTCTTATTGATTTCGGTCCATCCGTCCCAGAGATCACGGTTTGTTTTTGCGTGTTTGTCCATTAATGCGCTCTCCCTTTTTTTGGACAAAGTAATACCTTTTGAAATTCGGCCTTTGCATTTAACTATTTATGAGTAAAAATATCAAGATTTTCCGCGAAACGAGGGGAATGTTGAAAACCTTTCAATATCCCGTCTTTGCGAGGAGTCCCGCCTTAGGGCTTGTTGAAAAAGCCCGCGACTTATCTATACGGATCCGCAGGAAACGTCGTGGCTATTATTTTATAGTTATAAATTAATATCTTCTTAATAGTGGCGGCTTTCCAGCCGCGAATTCTTCGCGTTGGGGAACGCAACACTGGAAAGTGTCGCCTATTAAGATGGATTCATTGTGGTGTCGGCCTCGGTCGGATGAGGCCATCCGACCGCACGAAAAAATCTTGCTAAGAATAGGACATTTCTATTTTGCCTTGACAATTAAAGAGAACCTTCATTGACATTATTATTTGTAATACTTAAAATGTGATATGGTATTATTTATCAATACGATGGTCTATTGAATGATAATCTTCACCGACGATCCCGATTGCGCAGAGCTTTTCCTGACAGGGGAAAATATATCCTGGGACAAAGGGGGTACGCCTGATAATCCCGGTATTTCCGCGCTGGCCGGGAAATTATTCAGGAAGTCCACTTTGTATGAGGCAACAATCGAATCTGAAAAAGATTGGCGGTTTTTGTTAATTGCCAAATCAGCCCCTGAATCACAATACGATATATTAATCGATCTTTGCCGTAAAAATGTCCCCATACCACAAGGAACCGTATGTCTGGCGGGTAAAGGAAGTAAATTCCACGGCTTTAAGGGACGGAGCTGGGATTCCCCGGAAGGCAATATTTATCTCTCCGCCCATTTCGCGCCGGAAACCCGAATTGAAAATTACGGGCCCGGCTTTATGGTTTTGGCGGCGGTCTCTGTAATTGACGCTATCGACGAAATCTCCGGCCTGGCAAATCGTTCGGGAATAAAATGGGTCAATGATATATTTATCGACGGCGCGAAAGTTTGCGGAGTATTGGCGCATGCGCTTGCCGAAGGCAATATTGTCACTAATGCAATCATAGGTATTGGCCTGAACGTGGAGACTACGCCCAGCCCAAGGCCAACCATATTTATACGAAGAGCGGCATCTTTGAACGATTTCGCTCCCGACTCTAACCATTACACCCAAAATCAGTTTTTTGAGCTTCTATCTAAATCAATCTATAAAAACTACTTAATATTGAAAAACGGGAATTATCAAAAACTAATTGACCGTTATCGTCAACGGTCGGTTATTATCGGCCGCGAAGTTGCCATTTATGAAGATCTGGCCGGGCCTGAAATGAGAATGATTGCTAATGGGACAGTAAAAAAAATTGGCGGCAATTTGGAGCTATATTTGAATGGATTTAAAGAGTCTTTCAATAGAGGTAGGCTCGCGTTAAAAAAAATAAATATGCCTTGATAATCCATTTGGGGCTTCGTATACTTTGTCAATATTTTAGCGTTGTAGAAGGGTGCCAACGCTCAATTAATGGGATGCCGCCTTTAGTCCGGCGATGGTGTGCAGGAGAAAAAAATGGGACCACAAAACTTACCGGCTATTTGCCCCTCGGCGTTTGCCGCGTTTTTTTTATTGCTCGCCTTTCTTTCATTGGTTATGAAAATAATAATTGCCCTTTTCCCGCAAAAAGCCGCCCAATATGGCGCGGCAATACTTGGGGACGTGACGACAACCGTTATGCCGTTTACCCCGGAACAAAAATTACAAAGTTAGAGGAGATAAAATGATATTCACCGAAAAAGCAAAAAAAAATGGCATCTTCGGTAAAAAATCCCATAGGCGCAAAAAAGCATTGGCGCCGATTTTAAATCATTTAATGAAAAAACAGGATTTTGGGAGGGGCCATGATTACTAAAGAAGATGTGCTGCGATATCACAGCATGGGCCGCAAAGGCAAGATAGAGATAAGCTCAACCAAACCGTGCCTTACCCAAATTGACCTGTCGTTAGCTTATACCCCCGGCGTTGCCGAACCCTGCTTAACAATAGAAAAAGATCCGGCCGCTGTTTTTGAATACACTGCGCGCGCGAATCTTGTGGCTGTTATTTCTAACGGTACTGCGGTATTAGGACTGGGCAATATCGGCCCTCTGGCGAGCAAGCCGGTAATGGAGGGCAAAAGCGTTCTGTTTAAACGCTTCGCCGACATAGACGTTTTTGATTTGGAAATAGACACCACCGATGCCGAGGAACTTATTAATATTGTAAAAAAGCTGGAGCCGACTTTCGGGGGAATTAATCTTGAAGATATTAAGGCGCCGGAATGTTTCCATATTGAAGAAACATTAAAGAAAGCAATGGATATTCCGGTTTTCCACGATGACCAGCATGGAACAGCCATTATATCGGGCGCTGCGCTTATTAACGCATGCGAGATCACCGGCAAGGATATTGGCTCGATTAAAATAGTTGTAAACGGCGCGGGCGCGGCTGGTATCGCCTGCGCCAGACACTATGTCCAACTGGGCGCTAATATCGAAAATCTCATTCTTTGCGATTCCAAGGGAGCTATCTATAAGGATCGGCAGCAGGGAATGAATAAGTATAAAGAGGAATTCGCTTCTGACACCGACGCACGCACGCTTGCCGATGCTATGAGGGGCGCGGATGTTTTTTGCGGCATGTCCGTGGCAAATGTCGTAAACCAAGATATGGTGCGTTCCATGAATAAATACCCCATAATTATTGCCATGGCCAACCCCGATCCCGAAATTTCTTATCCTGAAGCCAAAGCTGCCCGTGAAGATGTAATAATGGCCACGGGGCGTTCGGACTATCCAAACCAAGTTAATAACGTTCTGGGATTTCCGTTCATTTTTCGCGGCGCTCTCGACGTTCGAGCAAGGGCCATTAATGATGAAATGAAAATTGCCGCAACTAAGGCGCTTGCCTCTTTGGCCAAAGAGCCGGTTCCCGAATCGGTGTCAACCGCATACGGCGGCGTTTCGCTAAGTTTCGGGCCTGATTATATTATCCCCAAACCATTTGATCAAAGGGTCCTTTTATGGGAATCCAAGGCTGTGGCCGAAGCCGCAATGAAATCAGGTGTGGCGCGGATAGATATAGATCCTGAGAAGTATTCGGAAATGCTGGAATCACGCCTTGGCAACGCCCGCACGGTAATGAGAAAAGTTATTGATTCCGCGCGCAGGTATCCCAAACGAATTGTATTCACCGAGGGTGAAAACGTTAAAATTCTACGGGCAGCCGAATCCATCAGCAAGGAAAAGATTGGCAAGCCGATTCTTCTGGGCGATGTTCAACTGATAAAGGATCGGGCCGAGGAATTTGACGTAAAGCTGGAGGGCCTTACGCTCATAGATCCCAAACGGTCTGAGAAATCATTTGCTTACGCCACAGAGCTATATCAGCTGCGCCAGCGTAAAGGGATGCCCATGCTCAATCAGCTTATGGACCCCATCTATTATGGCCTTATGATGGTCAAACTCGGAGACGCGGACGCGTTTGTATCCGGCGCGACTATGCATTATCCCGACATATTGCGGCCGGTTCTCCATGTGTTTCCCACAAAAAAATTGGGCCGCAGAGTGGCAGGAATGAATCTTGTATTGTTGAAGGATAAGGTTTTGTTCTTCGCAGATACAACTGTTAATTTCAACCCGACGGCGGAACGGCTGGCGCACATTACAATAGCATGCGCCCAACAGGTCCAGCGGCTTGGCATCGAGCCAAAAGTAGCGTTGCTTTCCTACAGCAATTTCGGATCCGCTCGCGGAGAGGTCCCGGACAAGATGCGAAAAGCGGTAGAATTAATTCATGAATTGGATCCCGGCTTGGATGTTGATGGCGAAATGCAGGCCGATACTGCCGTTACCCCGGGAATTCTGAAAAAATTCTATCCTTTTTCCAAGCTAAAAAGCCGGGCAAATCTTCTAATATTCCCCGATCTTCAGTCCGGGAATATCGCCTACAAGCTTGTTCAAAGGCTGGGCGGCGCGGAAATAATCGGACCTCTCCTCGTAGGATTGGAGAAACCTATTCAAATTTTGCAGGTTGGATCATATACGGTTCGCGATATTATTCACCTTGCGGCTTACGCCGCCATGGAAGCCGAAGGCAAGTTTCAAAAGGAGCTTTTCAAAACTATGTCTCAAGACTATAAGAGTTAAGAAGCTCAGGTTGCGGCCATAGAGGCCCCCAAAACGCCCGGCGGCTGGATGGGCATGGTCAATCCGCTTATGGCGGCAATGGGACCGAATGCCGCTGGAGTTATCGGTTCAGCGGTGGCCGCGGGCGTGTTCTTGACTTTGTTGAAATAGCATTATTAGCAAATTTTTAAGATCAAGGCGGATTCGTAAAAATCCGCCTTTTCTATTTCTGTTCTTTTCATCGATAATTTAAGAGCAATAATCTAAATAACCCTTGTTTACTTAAAACCGTTAGTATAGCTTCCTACATGATGATTAATGAATTTACAAAAATTATCAAGGAGGTAGCCTATGTCGGCTGAAACTGACAACATAGAAGAATTTCTAAGAAATTTCACGGACCGAAAAAAAAAGAAACTTATCACAATAGCGGTAATTGCCCTGGTTGTTATTGTTGCGGCAAATAGCCTGTTTTATTCCATCGGGGCCGAATCGGTTGGGGTTATTCAAAGATTCGGCAAATATGTCAGGACAACACAGCCCGGGCTGCATTTGAAAATGCCTTTCGGAATTGAGACGGTTACAAAAGTCCCGGTGACGAGGATATTGAGCCAGGAATTCGGCTTTAGAACGGCGAAGCCCGGCATCAGGACAGTCCGAAGCAATCAATCTCTGCTAAACGAATCGTTGATGCTAACCGGCGATCTGAACGTTGTAGTTGTCGACTGGATAATACAGTACAAAATAAAAGACCCCAAAGAGTATCTCTTTAACGTAAACCACGTTGAGGAAACTATAAGAGACGTCTCTGAAGCGGCGATGCGCCAGGTCGTCGGAGATAGAAGCGTCGACGGCGTACTGACGATTGAGCGAATTCAGATCGGCGTTGAGGCCGGAGTTAAAATGCAGGAGATACTGGACTCCTATGGCGCGGGCATTCATATAGTTACTGTGAAGCTTCAGGATGTTAATCCCCCCGATCAGGTTAAGCCGGCATTCAATGCTGTTAATGAAGCCAAACAGGAATTTGAGACAATGATAAACCAGGCCCGCAAAGAATATAATACTATAATCCCCAAAGCCCGCGGCGACGCGGACAAGACGATAAAAGAAGCCGAGGGATACGCAATTAACCGTGTTAACAGGGCTGAAGGCGACGCCTCGCGTTTCCTGTCGCTGTGGAAGAAGTATACAATTGCCAAAGATGTAACCCGGAGAAGGTTATATATGGAGACCATGGCAAAAGTCCTTCCTGGGGTGAAGAAGAAATATATAGTTGACGAAAATGAAACCGGAATCCTGCGAATTCTTCCCTTAGATAAAGATGGGGGTAAATAATGGCTAATACAAAGATGATAGTAACCGGCATAATCGCGCTTGTGATTATAATCTTAGTGGGAAGCGCCTCCTACACGATTGACGAAAGAGAACAGGTCGTAATAACTCAGTTCGGCAAGCCTATAAGAGTTGTACGGGACCCAGGATTTCATTTTAAGACGCCCTTTATTCAGGATGCCAACTCTTTTGACAAGCGAATTCTTGAATGGGACGGCAGGGCTACGCAGATTCCCACAAAAGACAAGAAGTTCATCCTCGTTGATACTTACGCCAGATGGCGCATCAGCGATCCGTTGAAGTTTTTCCAATCGGTCGGCGATGAATCTCGCGCCCAAACAAGGCTTGATAATGTAATTGACGCGACAGTTCGGGACCAGATTACCGAACAGAACCTGATCGAGGTCGTCAGAAATTCCAACCAGCACCTCGTCCAGTCCGAAGGCGAGGAAATTGAGCGAATCGATGTGGAAATCAAAAACGGCAGAGAGAAAATTACAAGAGATATCTTCAATAAGACATCGGAGATGACGCCCCAATACGGAATTGAATTGATCGATGTCAGAATCAAGCATATTAACTACGTGCAGAGTGTTCGTGAAAAAGTGTTTTCAAGAATGATTGCCGAGCGGGAGAGAATAGCCGAGCAGTACCGTTCCGAAGGAAAAGGCGAAAGATCGCGAATTCTCGGAGACATGCAAAAAGATCTGCAGAAGATAACATCCGAAGCATACAAAACAGCCGAAGAAATCAAAGGACACGCGGATGGCAAGTCGACGCAAATTTACGCAAGCGCCTATAACAAGGACCCTGATTTCTATTCTTTCCTGAAAGCTTTGGAAACATATCCCGAAACAATCGACAAAGATACGTGGCTTATTCTTACCACAGAATCAGATTATTTCAAATACCTAAAGAAGATTCGTTAATAGTGATATCTCGGCGCGGCCGCCTAACCGGGCGGCCCGCCATTTTATAGACTATATGGCTCCAACATGCAGTCCGCTTCTCATGTTTAT
>CAZKYQ010000101.1:4311-9656 GCA_964556975.1 uncultured Ignavibacteria bacterium | reverse complement strand
GAAATATAATGATAATGGTAAACTCGATACAGTAATGGGATATGCTTTTGTTGGCCTACTTGAAAAATATAAAGACGAAAATTATGATTATCACATTTCTAAATACGATAATAGGGAAAATATTATTGAAATAAAATTTTATAGCTCCGATGGGTGCCTGTTTGAACTAAGTCGAGGATTTGTCGGAATCAAATATAGATATGATAAAAATGGAAATTTAATTGAGGAAAAGACATATTCCGCTAAGGATGAACTAATAGCAGATAAATTATCGGGAATTGCAATAATTAAATATAAATACGACAAAAATAATAAAAATATTGAATGGGCCAGCTACGGTATTAATGGAAAATTAAAAGATGATAAAGAATACGGGGCGGAAAAAAATCTTAAAAGATATAATGATAGTGGATCTCTAGTGGAGGAATTTTATGAAGGGGAGGACGGAAATCTTAAAGCTCCCATTGGAAATAGTTTGGCTAAATATATTAATTACTATGATGATGAAAACCGTCTGACCGGATGTAGTTTCTATAACGCCCAAAACAACTTAGTCATTTATGATGTATATGGATGTGCATATTATTTAGTTGCGTATGAAGGTAAGGATTTTTCTGAAAGAACGAGCTGTTTCGGCCCTGATAGTAATTTAGTTATGAGTAATTCAGTCGGTTACGCAATACAGGAAGTTGATCGCGATGATAATGGACGGATTATGGAGATTCGATTGTTTGACGCTGACAACGCATTAATAGAAAGGATTAGCAGATAAAGCCTTTGTTGTCCCGTTAAGAAAGAAAATCCTCGTTAGCCATATTCTGATAATTCAATATTTTAAAACAACTTAACGTCTTATTTGAAAATGACTTTCATTGCCAATTACTCTTTACGTTTTTTGCTTGACAGGGCTTCGCCCAGTACCGATATTAGAACGAACGTTCGATTTAATTTAATCCAGCGGGAGAACGCCGAAATGCCGGTCACAAAAACTCAAAATTCAAACATCAGGCGTAACAGCCAGTACGAAAAAAGGCTGAACTCTATCCTCAAGGCCGCCTCAAAGGTTATTGCCAAGGACGGCTACGAGGGAGCCTCCGTGCGCAAGGTGGCCGCGAAAGCGGGCATAGGGCTTTCCGGGATCTACTACTATTACAAAAACAAAGACGAGCTTCTGTACGCCATACAGGAGCATACTTTTTCGACATTGGTGGAGCTACTCAAAGAAAGGCTCTCCAATGCTGAATCGCCCGAAGATAAATTAAAAGCTGTAATTGATAATCATATTAACTTCTTCGTAAATAATATTAACGATCTCAAGGTATGCGTGCACGAGATCGAGTCGCTTTCCGGCTCAAATTACAGAAACGTGCTCAAGATAAGGCATGAGTACTTCGAGCTGGTAAAGGAAGTTGTTGAAGCCAATCTTCCTAAGAAAAGCGATTTCGATCCGGCATTGGTCGCGCTATACCTTTTCGGATCGTTGAACTGGATATATATGTGGTATGATTCAGAGAAGAATTCCGATATATCACAATTATCCGATCATTTGATGAAAATTTTCAGAAATGGAATAAAAACAACTTAAGCGTAAAGGTGGTTTATGTTTTCAAAATTCTTTGACTGGTACGAAAACAGACATGACTACGCGCAGGACTGGATGAATAAGACCGGCGGCGATGTTGTGGGCTGTTTTTGCAGTTATGCTCCCGAGGAGATAATCTACGCGTTCGGGCTTTTGCCTCATCGTATGCTTGGCTCGCATGAGCCTCAGGATGTTACCGAACCGCATATTTTCGGAATGTTCTGCCCGTTCTGCCGCGACGTTCTGGCACAAGGCCTTAAGGGCCGCTATCATTACATGAAGGGAATCATGATCGCGCAGTCCTGCCTTCATATCAGGCAGGCGTTTACTTCATGGAAAAATCACGTTCCTATCGATTATGCGTTTTATCTTTATATGCCCAATAAAGTCCAAACTGACAGCGCGCGTCCTTACCTGAAGGGGGAGTATGAGAAATTCATAAAATCTCTTGAGGAGTGGACAGGCAAAACTATATCCGACGATAAGCTTCGAGAGTCTGCCGAGCTTCATAATAAAAACCGCGAGCTAATGCACGAAGTGTATAATCTTCGCAAGGGGCCCAACCCTGCCATATCGGGTCTTGAGGCGATGGTCATGGTAGCGTCGTCGTTTTTTGTTGATAAAAAAGATCATAACGCCGAATTGGAAAGAATACTTCCCAAATTGAAATCGCGGACACTGGGCCGCGAGACCGGCGCGCGTTTGATGATTGTCGGTTCCGAAGATGATGACACTAAATTTGTAAATATGGTAGAATCGGTCGGGGCGACGATAGTTTCAGACGATCATTGCACCGGTTCCAGGTATTTTTGGAACAAGACCGAATTTAAAACCGGAGATACATTACTGGATATTGCCAACAGGTATGTCGACAGGCCCCCGTGCCCTACTAAGGACTGGGAAGAACGGCGGAGATTTCCGCATATACTTCAAATGGCGAAAGATTTTAATGTTGACGGCGTAATTGTTATACAACAGAAATTCTGCGATCCCCATGAGTGTGATACCCCGATACTGAGAAAATATCTCGAAGATAACGGCTACCCGTCGTTGTTCCTGGAATTTGACGTTACAGTACCGCTTGGCCCCATGAGAATACGAGTCGAGGCATTTCTTGAGATGATCGGCGAAGAGGAGCTATTTTAAGATGCGCACGGAAATAAAGGAGCTGATATGGCTGAATATAAAGTAGAACCATTGAAAAGCTGGAAGAAGGCAAAAGAACTCCGGCAGAAATATTATGAAGATTACCAGAACGCTCATAAAAAGGGCGGGCTGCGTTGGACAGGCGGGGCCTGGGCTTTCGACGCAATTCCCGCGGGATTGGGCCGCGACGTGTATAACATTACCGGCGAACCTTATGGCGCGTCAATAGCATTTGATAAAAAGTTTTCGCAGGAATGTATGGAAGCGACAGAGGCCAAAGGCTGGGCGCGGGACCTTTGCAGCTATATGAGAAATTACTGGGGTTCGATGTATCTGAACAAGTACGCGTTCGGAGGAGAGTATCCCAAGCCTGATTTTTGTTTTCAGGATCATATATGCTGCAGCCACGCGAAATGGTATCAGCATGTGGCGGAATACAAAAACCTGCCATATTTCTGTATCGATGTTTCGGTCGGGCCGTACAAGGACCTCGATGAAAACAGGCTGATGTTTGTTGTCAATCAGATGCATGAATCCATAGAGTGGCTTGAGAAAGTTAGCGGTAGAAAATATCAGGATGAGCTTTTGATCGAGGCGGTGGAAAATGAATGCCGTTCAACATCGACATGGGCCGAAGTATGCATGCTCAATATGGCAAAACCCGCTCCGCTCGATGAGAAAACGATGTACTCGCTGTATGTCCATGGTACTCTGGCTAAGCATAATAAAGAGATTGCGGATTTTTATGAAGAACTTCGCGATGAAGTAAAATATCGCGTAGAGAACCGGATTGCGGCGATCCCCAATGAGAAATGCCGCTTGATGTCCGACACTCAGCCTCCCTGGAGTTTCTTAAGCGTGTTTCGTTATCTTGAAAAATTCGGGGCCGTCTCAATCGGTTCGCTTTATACTTACGGATTGATAGGTATCTGGGAGACAAAACCCGATGGTACTTGGGGGCCGAGGACCACTCCTATGCAAAAAGGGGAAAAGATAACAACCCGCGATCAGGCGTTAAGAGTGCTTGCCGATTGGAACCTTTCGAAGCCGGAGTGGCAGCATTTTTACGACCCGAATCTGAAAACGGAAATGATGCTTCAAATTGCGAAACAATGGAAGCTTGACGGCGTTATGCTGCATCTCAACAGGGGTTGCGAGGGCTTGTCATGCGGGATTATGGAAAACAGGCTGGGAATAGCCGAGGCCGGAGTACCCATTATGACGTTCGAAGGCAATATGGGAGATGAGAGAGAATTTGACGAAAAGATGGTCATGACAAGGATTGATTCTTTCATGGAAACTCTGGGACTTCAAGGAGCAAACAATTGATCGGATGTTTTGATATAGATCAGAGCGCAAAGGAGATACGATGATCACAGCTGGAATTGATATGGGGGCAAAATTCATTAAGGTATTAATATTGAAAGATGGTAAGGTTCTCGGTAAAGCGCAGGAGCAGGCGGGATTCGAACCGTTAATAGTCGCGGAGAAAGTTTTTGCAAATGCGGTTACGCAAGCAGGCGTGGCCAAAGACGATATCGAAAATATATTCGCGACAGGAGCGGGTCGAAAGTCGGTAACATTCGCGAAGAATAATATTACCGAAGTCAGCGCTACAGCCAGGGGGGTCTTGTTCTCGCACCCGTCTGTCAGGACGGTGATCGAAATCGGAGCCGAGGAGGGCCGCGCGGTAAAATGTGATGAGAATGGCAAAGTACAAGACTTCGCGATTAATGAAAAGTGCGCCGCGGGAGCAGGTTCTTTTACCGAAGCCATGTCAAGGGCATTGGAAGTGCCGATTGAGGAATTTGGTAAAATTTCATTGGAATCATCAAAATCAATTCCCATGAACGCGCAATGCGCGGTGTTTGCCGAAAGTGAAGTAGTCTCTCTCGTTCACGCGAAAACGCCAAAAGCTGATATCGCGAAGGCGGTTCACGATGCTATCGCCAGCCGGATAATCTCAATGGTGCGGCGCGTGGGAATCAATAAAGATGTGGCCCTTGTGGGGGGAGTTTCCTACAATGTCGGCTTTTTGGATTCTCTGAATCGAGGATTGGAATTAGAAGTTATTGTCCCGAAAGATGCCGAATATATCGGGGCGCTGGGCGCGGCGATTGTTGCCAGTGAAAGGGGAATTTAATGTCTGAAAAGAAAGAATTCTGGCGCTGGAAAGAATATAACTGGCATGATGAAAAGAAAGACTGGAAAGGCGCGGAGACAATCTCCGCGGGCGTCGATGTCGGTTCCGTAAGCTCTCAGGCCGTAATTATGGTTGATGGAGAACTGTTCGCCTACTCGAATATGCGGACAGGGTCCGACAGCCCTAACAGCGCCCGCAATGCCATGAGCTGGGCGTTGGAAGACACCAGCATGAAGCTCGAAGATATTCATTACATTGTCGGGACAGGTTATGGCAGGGTGAATGTTCCGTTCTCAAACCGCGCCATTACGGAAATAGCGTGCCACGCCCGCGGAGGAAATTACATGTACGGCCCTTCGGTCAGGACCATACTTGATATGGGCGGGCAGGATTGCAAGGCGATCCGGGTGGATGAACGCGGAAAAGTCACCAATTTTCTTATGAACGATAAATGCGCCGCCGGTACAGGCCGCG
>CAZKYQ010000101.1:0-4211 GCA_964556975.1 uncultured Ignavibacteria bacterium | reverse complement strand
GGAAAAGTCACCAATTTTCTTATGAACGATAAATGCGCCGCCGGTACAGGCCGCGGCATGGAAGTTTTTGCCGATCTCCTGTCCGTATCAATTGAAGATGTCGGAGAGCTTTCTTTGGATGTCGAAGAAGAGCCGCCGCCGGTATCATCAACCTGTGTAGTTTTCGCAAAATCCGAAGCCACTTCGTTATTGAGAGAGGGCTGGTCCAAAAAGCGCGTGTTGGCAGCATACTGTTCGGCAATGGCACATCGCGTAGTTACCCTTCTTGAGCGAATTGGCGTTGAAAAAGATTTTGCCATCACCGGAGGCATAGCCAAAAACGACGGTGTTATTAAACGTCTTGAAAAAGAATTGAATCTCGTATCTTTAAATTCCAAGCATGATTCTCAGATAGCGGGAGCGTTAGGCGCCGCGCTGTTTGGCAAGACGTTAGTAGAAAAGCAACGCAAGAAAGGCGCGTAATGAAAGCAAATTATGGGTACTTGGACGGGAGCGGCGAGTATTATATTACTATCGATACCGATCTTTGTATTGATTGTGAACACCATAAATGCGCCGAAGCCTGCCCCGAAAATATGTTTGAGATCATAATCGATGATTACGATGATGAGGTTGCCGCGGTTAAAGAAGAGCATCGAAAAAAAATTAAGTATGATTGCGCCTCCTGTAAGCCTGCCGGAGACAGGCCTCCATTGCCGTGCGTAGCCGCTTGTTCGCCGGGGGCTATTAATCATTCCTGGTAAAGGCCGCGAAGGGTTTCTGATATGCTGACTTTCAAAATCGATGGGAAAACGGTTGAATGCCCCGAGGGCAAAACTATCCTTGAAGCGGCCGATTTAACCGGTATCTATATACCAAGATTATGTCATCATCCCGATTTGCCTCAAATAAATGAGGCAGCATTGACAAATGTTATATATCAGAATGAGAATAAAATCGTTGGCGATAAATCAAGCGATATAGTCGGCAGGGACGGCCATTGCAATTTATGTTATGTTCAGATCGGAGGAGCGCCTGAACCTGTCAATTCATGTATAACAATCGCCGAAGAAGGCATGGTTGTTCAAACCGATACAACAGATGTGATCGACTTGCGAAAACAGGCTCTGAGTAAAATCCTTGCCACCCATCCCCATGCCTGCCTGACCTGCGCCCAGAAACAGGGTTGCAGCCGTACCGACTGCTCGTCTAATGTGCCTGTTGATGAGCGATGCTGCCGTCTGCTCGGCAATTGTGAATTGGAAAAAATCAGCGATTATATCGGAATTCCCGGAGATACTCCTAAATATATTCCGAAGAAATTTCCTGTTGTAAAAAATGATCCTTTATTCGAAAGGGATTATAATCTTTGCATCGCCTGCCTTAGGTGCGTCCGAATTTGCAATGATGTTCGAGAAGCGAATGTTATGGGGGCATCGCGGAAAGATGATAGAATCTGGGTTGGCACATTAAAAAAAGGTAGCCTTCCTGAAGCCGAATGCCGGTTTTGCGGTGCGTGCGTGGAGGTTTGCCCAACCGGAGCTTTATTAGATAAAGAAAATGTTCCGCAGGTAAATAGAGATAGCGCTCTCCCCTGCGTTGGAGGCTGTCCTGCCGGAATTGATATTCCCCATTATCTGAAACTTATATCTTTGGGACGATATGGTGACGCGTTAGATGTTATCCGCTTGAGCGTTCCCTTTCCGGGAATTCTCGGTTATGTCTGTTTTCACCCCTGCGAGGATAATTGCCGCCGGGCGGATATCGATCAAGCGGTAGCAATATGCGATCTGAAACGATTTGTCGCGGACAAAGTGCCAATTGACGATACACTCGATGAGAAGAAACTTCCTGATTCGGGAAAAAAAGCCGCTGTTATCGGGTCGGGGCCTGCGGGACTTACAGCGGCGTATTATCTTCGTATTCTGGGACATCAGGTTGACCTGTATGACGAAAATGAAAAACCGGGCGGGATGCTTCGCCAGGGAATCCCCGCTTACAGATTGCCCGATGAAGTGTTAGACAGAGAAATTTCAACTTTGGAAAAGTTGGGGATTAATTTCAAAATGAACCAGCCTATCGGGAATGAATTCGGAATTCCCAAGCTTAAGAGTGACGGTTACAACGCAATTCTGATTGCCGCCGGAGTTTCATCCGGTAAATCGTTGAACATAGAAAACTCCGATCTTGATGGAATTTATTTTGGACTGGAATTTCTGAAATCGGCAAAGCTCGATCAAAAGCCTGTTCTTAGCGGTAGGGTTGTGGTTATTGGCGGTGGGAATGTCGCTATTGACGCGGCCATGACCGCATTGCGGCAGGGCGCGGGAAGCGTCCAGCTTGTATGTCTGGAATCTCGTGATGAAATGCCGGCTCATAGCTGGGAAATACAACAGGCCGAAGAAGAAGGAATTGAAATTGTTAATTCATGGGGGCCAAACCGGTTCGAGGCTGATAACGGCCGCGTATCTGCTATTGAACTAAAAAAATGCCTCCGGGTATTTGATGAGCAGGGCCGGTTCCATCCGCAATATGATGAAAATGACACCAAAATTATGAAAGCTGATTTTGTGTTGATTACTATCGGCCAGGAGATCAATAGAGGATTGACAAATCACTTGAAAAGTTTACAAGATGACTCGGAGAATATTTTAGGCGTTGATAATAACTTCTCGACGGGCATTGAAGATGTATTCGCGGCCGGTGATATTGTTAACGGGCCTTCATCGGTAATAGAGGCGATTGCCGCCGGTCGAAAATCAGCGGAGGCAATAGATAAACATCTTGGAGGCGCGGGATTAGCTAAAGTAGCTACCGATTCAATTATACCGAACTATTTTAAGCTGGATTCAGAGCCCGAATCCTTGCGCCGCCCCAGGCAACATGCCAAAACCGCGGATCCGAAAAAACGAAAGACAGAATTCTGCCTTATCGAAGAAACTTTTGATGAAAAAGCCGCGAAACATGAGGCCCTGCGATGTCTGCAATGCCATCTTCGGCAGCAAATTTCCCCGATTATCCTTCCGCCGGAACAATGGCTCCCGTTAATTAAGGAATCGGTTGAATATGTACCGGCAATCGAAGGGGTTTTTCAATTATTAGACGCGGATAAAAAAACAATTCGAATAATGGGAACAATAAATCTTAGACAGGAGCTTGAATTATGCCTTGATAATCCCGGCGAAGCAAAATATTTTCTATGGGAGGAAGACCCGATGTTTACCAAGCGGGAAAGCGAATTAATCCAGCAATACCTTCAATCGCACGGTGAATTGCCGGGCGGTGGAATGGGTGATGACCTGGATGATCTTTTTTAATGTCAATGCGGCCCAATAACTGAAAACAAGGGCAGAATCGAAATGACTTACGATATTCTAAATAAAATGAAAAATGATGGATGGCAATTGAGGTTTTCAGCGTCGGGGGGGCGATTGGATGAGGCTGTCAACAATTATAAAAGTCTCGGCTTTGATGTGAAAACGGTTCGTATCAAAGAACTTGGCAATGACGCCTGCTCAATCTGCTTTGATGATGAATCGGACAATTCCGCGATGATATTTACGCGCAAAGAAGACGATGCTGAAAGTAATGGATTATTTGATGGCTAAGTGATGGCTAACTGAGGTTTTGCCGCGTGGTTTGTGATGAAAGGAGTTTTAATAATGAAAGCCGCTGTTTTTTATGGTCCAAAACAACCGTTAAAAATCGAGGATGTTCCCACTCCCCAACCGGGTCATGGAGAGTTGCTTATTAAGGTCGCGGCGTGCGGAGTTTGTCATACCGATCTGCATTATATCGATCATGGCGTTCCCACTTTCAAAAAACCGCCATTGATCCTGGGGCATGAACCATCTGGAACGGTTGCCGGTATCGGCAAAGGCGTTAACGGTTTCAAAGAGGGCGATAAGGTGTTGTTGCCCGCGGTTTTAACTTGTGGCCATTGCGAGTTCTGCCGGACGGGCAGAGAAAATATCTGCGCGGGCATGGTTATGTTCGGCAATAATATCGATGGCGCTTATGCTGAATATCTGTTGGCTCCCGCCAAAGATACATTTCATTTGCCTGACGAAATTCCATTGCAAGAAGGCTCTATAATTGCAGATGCCATATCTACTCCGTTTCACGCGGTAAAAAACCGCGCCAATGTCAAACCCGGAGATACGGTTGTTGTTGTCGGCTGTGGAGGAGTTGGAATCAATATTGTCCAGGTGGCCGCCGCTGTCGGCGGATCG
>CAZKYQ010000100.1:6576-9785 GCA_964556975.1 uncultured Ignavibacteria bacterium | reverse complement strand
TTTAGCCGCGATCCCGACCACGTATCACCCTCATTCCCCGAAGGTTATTGGCCTGAAACGACCTCTCCAGCGACCGATGATGCCTGGGATAATAGCGTGGCACAATTCAACAATGATCTTCGGCAAATGAACGATTTGATCGCCGATGAATCCAACGATTTATTTGCAAGAATACGGCATGGGGACGGGCAAACATTACTGCGGGAAGCTCTTTTACTGGCCAAACATAATTCATATCATATCGGCCAGCTGGCAATTCTTAAAAATGCTTTGAATAAGCTGGAGTAACTTCGAATTTATTATTGAATTTGTCGGGCGTCTCCTCATGGCCACATTATAGGCCGCGGTCTATTTGTCCCTGATAACGTCTGTTGCAGTTGTTGTAAGATACTTTTTGGGAAACTCAAAACAATAAACCCGGAGAGGCTGGGATTCGAACCCAGGAGGGGCTTATGACCCCTACACACTTTCCAGGCGTGCTCCTTCGGCCAGCTCGGACACCTCTCCCAATCTAAAGAAATTTAACATAAAACCGGGATTCTGATAAGTCAAGCGCGAGTTTGCCAGTCCTTAATTTAGCATTGAAAATTATAATATTGACTAAACAGCTTCATACAAATAGTATGTTTAAATGGAAAATTTTAAAAAACTCGTTGAAATAATGGCAAAATTAAGGGGGCCAAATGGCTGCCCCTGGGACAAAGAGCAGGACCATAAATCTCTTAGGCCTTACCTAATTGAGGAAGCTTATGAAGTTATCGAGGCCATCGAATCGGGAGATGACGAAATGTTGGCCGAAGAGCTTGGAGATCTTCTTTCACAGATTGTAATTCACGCTCAACTGGCAAAAGAAAGAGACGCATTCGATATTGAGACGATAAGCGGCTTGATTGTCGAAAAATTAATTGAAAGGCATCCTCATGTTTTTGGCGATAAAAAAAATATATCTTCAGAGGAAGTTCTTCATAACTGGGAGAAGATAAAATCCGAAAAGGCGTCAAACGACGACTATTCTATACTGCAGGGGGTCCCGAGATCGATGCCCGCGTTGTTGAAAGCATTCAGGATACAGGAAAAAGTCGGACGGCTGGGGTTCGATTGGGACAATATCGATGATGTCTTTAAAAAGGTCAAAGAGGAATACCTGGAATTCAAATCAGCCCTGGATAAGAACAGCAAATCGGAAATGGAGGAAGAATTCGGCGATCTTCTTTTCGCCATCGTAAATTACGGAAGGCACCTGAATTTACAGGCAGAAGAATCATTGAATGGCACTATTTCCAAATTTACCGCGAGGTTCCAGTTTATAGAAAACAAACTGCGCCAAATGGGAAAAACCGTCTCGGACTCGAACCTGGAAGAGATGGATAAAATCTGGGAAGAATCGAAAAAAGCCCTTTAGAATTTCCAAAGAAAAAGGCGGAGCCATCGGCCCCGCCTTTATTTCAATTACATAAACAAAGCTATTCGGATTTGGGTTGCTGCACAGGCACAATTTCAACGCGCCTGTTTTTCTGTCTTCCCTCGGGAGTGGCATTATCTCCAATAAAGAACTTCTGCTCTTCTCCATAACCGGCGGATTTCATCCTGTCTGCGGGAACGCCTTTCTCACTTAAATAATCCATTACAGCCCCGGCTCTCTTCACAGAAAGTTTCTTGTTGCCCCGTTTTGATCCGAGGGCGTCGGTATAACCGTTGATTTCGATATTAAGGCTGGGATATGCCCGCATTGTTTCATAAATTCCATCGAGTATTTTTCTGGCGGGAACATCGGGTTTAAACGAACCGGACGCGTATTTTATGTTCAGTATGATTTTCTCCGTTAATGGTTTCGCTTTTGGGCATCCGAAATCATCAACCGAAACATTTGCCGGAGTATCAGGACATTTATCTATGCCGTCAGGAACTCCATCAATATCGCCGTCAAGGGCAACGCCATCGGCGTCCACAACCGCCCCCAGCGGAGTATCAGCCTCTTTGTCCTTAAAATCAGGCACTCTGTCGCCATCCGTATCGAGAGGACAGCCGCGCGGATCAACGGATACTCCCAGAGGAGTGTTAGGACACTTGTCCAGACCGTCAAAAATTCCGTCTTGATCATTATCCAACGGACATCCCTGAAGATCAACCACTGCTC
This sequence comes from uncultured Ignavibacteria bacterium, assembly GCA_964556975.1. Classification (GTDB taxonomy): domain Bacteria; phylum Zixibacteria; class MSB-5A5; order UBA10806; family UBA10806. The sequence goes on along the minus strand of CAZKYQ010000100.1, from coordinate 7,648 downwards.
CTATCGGCGTATCATCACAGGCATCGATTCCATCATAAACCCTGTCGCCGTCCGTGTCTTTGGGGCACCCGTATTCGTCGACCAGGGCGCCAAACGGCGTATCCGGACATTGGTCAAACTTGTCTTTTATACCGTCTTCATCCGAATCCCGAGGGCCGCCGAAAAAGTAGGTTATGGCTACCGATGGTTCCAGGTAACCATTGAATGGCCTCTGGCCCGATTCTCCCCAATCGACAACATGGTAAAAACTAGCATCGTCCAACGGAGATATATTAACAAGTGTGTGAGACATTTTCCCCTGGAGATCGATAATAAACTGCTCGCCAAGCCAGAACGCGATACCGACTCCATATTTCAGATTAAAATCTTTAAAACTATCAGTCGCTTTACTGATTTGATTTTCAAGGCTCCACATATCCAAGCCCGCGCCTGCGAGTAGATACGGCTGAACGCTGCCTTCGGGATAAAAGTAGTACTGCCCCTCAAGCCCTAATCGAATCCCGGTTAGCTTAAATCCGGCGTTATTCGAATTATAGAAAGCGAATGATTTATCAGAGCTTGCGGATGAATCATCATAAGTTGTTGAATATCCCCCATTGAGGCTGATAGCAAAACTTTCGGTAAATCCATACTTAAGGCCTAAATTGGCATTTAGACCCATCATAAATGGCTCAAAGCTACCGCCAGCGCCTGTAAAACCTGATCCTTTAAAAAGCGGCGCGATCACCGGCCCCCGCAATTCTACGCCGAATCTGCTATTCCACTCGACAGCATAAACTGATCCGGTAAAAATAATGAGTATAAGCAACGTTACTTTCCACCAACTATTCAAGTTCCCTCCTTGAAAACATTTATCGCCAATAAAGTATTATCTCCAGTTTTGAATTCTCTACGGAACTCCCTTCATTTGAAAAACAAGATGTTCAATCCTCGAAAAAAAGGCTCTTTTTTTTGAAATTGCCTTAAATAACAAAATCATCAAATAAATTATAGGACTCTCCCTGAAAGCTGGCAAGTCGTTTTTACATTATTTAATGTCGGGAAATATTTAATGGAATTTACGCAAATCGCT
>CAZKYQ010000100.1:0-6476 GCA_964556975.1 uncultured Ignavibacteria bacterium | reverse complement strand
ATCAATTATCATTACCGGCCTGTCGGAAATATTTATTCTAAACATCGACGATTATAGTGTCTTCCCGGGCGCTTCCTGTTGATATAAGCCATGCCGGCACGCCTGTTTTTTCCGAAATATAATCAATATATGCCCTGGCTTTTTGATGTAGTAAGTCAAGCTTGCGAACTCCGGCCGTCGATTCGGCCCAACCGTCCAATTTTATAAAAACCGGGCTGGCTTTGGAAAAATCAACATGGTTTGGCGGGAAATCTTCATATCTTTCGCCATTTATTTCGTAAGCCTCGCAAACATAAATCTCATTAAACTTATCAAGAACATCCAGCTTGGTAATCGCCAGTTTTTCAATCCCATTTGCTTTAATAGCCCTTTTCAACGCGACAAGATCGAGCCATCCGATTCGGCGCGGCCGTCCTGTTACCGAACCGTATTCGCCTCCGCTTTCACGAAGGTCCTCGGCTATATCTCCTGTAATCTCCGAGACAAACGGGCCATGCCCGACACGAGTCATATATGCTTTGGTTACTCCGATAATTTCACCAAGATGCGACGGAGGAATACCCAGCCCGGTAAAAATCCCCCCGATTGTCGTATGAGATGAGGTAACGAATGGATACGTGCCCATATCGATATCGAGAAGCGTCCCCTGCGCACCTTCGAACAAGACGCGCTTGCCGGACGAAATCAATTCCATAATTTTCGGGCCTACGTCGGCGGCCAGCGGCCTTATGAAATCAACAACTTTTTTTAAGTCCGCCATAAGTTTATTTTGATCTCTAAGCGAAACATCGGAGATTTGATCCAGGCAGGCCTGATGTTTCGAAAATATATAATCAATTTTTCGCGGCAATGATTCATTATCGAAAAGATCGCATATCCTAAGCCCGATCCGCGAAGCCCTATCCGCATACGACGGCCCTATGCCTCTTTTGGTCGTATCAATAGCGCCGTTGCCTCTACTTGATTCCTGAAAACCGTCAGCGGCTTTATGAAGAGGTAAAACAATATGCGCGCCGAAATCAACGAAAAGCCTGCCTGATACTGAAATCCCCTTTTTTTCTAATTCTTCAACTTCGTCTTTGAGGGCCCAAAGATCGCAGGCGACACCGGAACCGATAAAGCATATTTTGCCCTCGCGCAATGCCCCCGATGGCAGTAATTTCAGAATAAATTTCTGATTATCTACGACTATGGTATGGCCAGCGTTCGCGCCGCCGCCAAAGCGGGCGACAGCGTCGCAATTCTCGCTCAAATAGTCGATAACTTTACCCTTGCCCTCGTCTCCCCATTGCAATCCAAGAACCGCCAAACTATTTGGTTTCACTATGTATCCTTTCATCAATCCACTGCCAGATCAAATCGTTTCCCACGCCTGATTTCGATGAATGCAAGATCGGGAATAGGGCCTTATCTCCGATCCCGCTCAAAATCTCGGTTGTTGCTTTTACAACCTTGTTCTTTTGCTGCCTGTTCAGCTTATCCGATTTGGTAAGAATCGGGCAAACATCTATGCCCAGAGAACGCAAATATTCGATTAATTGCAACTCCTCATCCTGAATTCCGCGACGGGAATCGATTAGTGCTAAAAAACCTTTAAGATGTTGTGAATTCACAAGATATCCCTCAATGAGCGATTGCCAGCTCTTGCGCATGGCTCCTGATACCTTGGCATAACCATATCCGGGCAGGTCGACAAAATGGAGTATGTCCGTGTTTTTATTATCCATTACTACAAAATAGTTCAGCATGCGGGTCTTGCCCGGCGTTTTGGACGTTTGGGCGAGCTTGCGCTGCCTTAATATGCTGTTTAAGAGCGACGACTTACCGACATTTGACCTGCCTCCAAACGCTATTTCCGGCAAGCCGGTCTTGGGGGCGAGGCTGAATTTAGGATAAGAGGCCAGGTATCGCGCTTTAGTAAATCTCATCAAAAATCTCCCGCGCCATTATATGGGAGATGGATGGAAGACGCAAGGATTGTGTGGAAAATAAAAAAGCCCCGCCGAGATTCCGTATAAATACAATACTATAATACCTTATTTTTAAATTAATATGGGTAAAATGCTATCATTAAAATACAATTGTCGGGTTTTTCTCCCGCTAAAGCGGTATTCAGAACCCGACCTGCTTTACTGAATGAGGATGACCCCCGACCGTATAGTGGATCATGGCTTCAAATAATGGTTCAATGGCAAAGGTTACCGAGGCTCTTGTAATCAATATTATCTCAAAAAGGATTTCTCGAAATCTCATATTATCCTCCCGATCAATCGTTTATCCATCCTCCTGATTGTACATATAAATATACCCATGCAGATAAAGTTGTCAATAATTACATGGTTTATTTGGAAAGATAAAGATCAGGCGAGGTGCTTAGGCCGATTTCTTGCGGGTCTTCTTTTTATACATTAGTTTCGGAGAAGTCTTTTTCTCTATTACGCTCTCGGAAATGATACATTTTTCGATGTTCTTTTCTGAGGGAATATCATACATGATATCAATCATTGCGTTTTCAATAATAGAGCGAAGCGCCCTCGCGCCCGTGCCTTTCTTTAGCGCGGTTTTCGCTATAGCTGTTAAGGCATCCTTCTCAAATTCAAGCTTTACTCCCTCAAGCTCGAAATATTTTTTATACTGCTTCACAAGCGCGTTTTTCGGCTCTTGTAGAATTGTTACCAGCGCTTCCTCGTCCAGTTCTCCAAGAGCGCATACAACCGGCAGCCTTCCGATAATTTCCGGAATCAACCCGTATTGTAACAAGTCCTCATCCTCGACCATGGCGAACATTTCCGAAAGCTTGCCGCTGGTGGCTTCTGTATCGGTCCTGAATCCAACAACCTTTTTCCCCACTCGCCGCCCGACAATTTTCTCCAGCCCGTCGAACGCCCCGCCGCAGATAAATAATATATTCTTTGTATTAATCTGAACCAGCGGCTGTTCGGGATGCTTGCGTCCGCCCTTGGGCGGTACCGCCGCTACCGTGCCCTCGAGAATCTTTAGCAAACCCTGCTGGACCCCCTCGCCCGATACATCCCGCGTAATGGACGGGTTCGCCGAACGCCGGCTTATTTTGTCGAGCTCGTCGATATAAATGATGCCGCGCTCCGCTTCATCGACATTATAATCGGCGGCCTGCAAAAGCCTGACAAGAATATTCTCAACGTCTTCACCAACATATCCGGCTTCGGTCAGCACGGTAGCGTCGGCTATGGTAAACGGAACATGTAACATTCTTGCGAGAGTTTGGGCCATCAGCGTTTTGCCGGTTCCGGTCGGCCCAATAAGCAGAATATTGGATTTTTCAAGCTCGACTTCACTTGCCCCCGCTTGATACAAGATGCGCTTGTAATGATTATATACGGCTACCGACAATACTTTTTTAGCCCGTTCCTGGCCAATGACATATTTATCGAGAAATTCTCTTATCTGGCTTGGAGACGGAATTTGGAAATCAATCGGCTTTGTGGTTTTTTTATGTTCGGAAAGAGCATCGTAACATAGATCAACACATATTTCGCAGATAACGGCATTGCTTCCGCCGAATAGCCTGCCCGCCTGGCTGCCTCCCCTGCCGCAGAAATCGCACCAGCGTTTTTTGCCGTTATTATCTTTTTTGTTTTTTTTATCAGCCATTTATCGATTTACTTTCTTATTTTTTTCTTTCAAAAACCTCGTCGACAAGCCCGTATTCTTTGGCTTCGTCCGCCGTCATAAAGCGATCTCTGTCCGTGTCTGTTACAAGTTTCTCATAAGTCTGGCCTGTATGCTTGGCTAATAATTTATTCAGCTGTTCTTTTGTCTTTACTATCTCCTTGGCATGTATTTCAATATCGGAGGCCGCGCCTTGAAAGCCTCCCCACGGCTGATGGATCATAATTTTCGAATTCTTAAGGGCCGCCCTTTTGCCTTTTGCGCCCCCTGCGAGCAGGACAGCTCCCATTGACGCGGCCATGCCAACGCAAGTTGTATTAACATCGGGTTTGATAAACTGCATTGTATCATAAATCGCCATTCCCGCGCTAACCGAACCGCCCGGCGAATTAACGTATATAAATATGTCCTTTTCCGGATCTTCGGCCTGTAGGAACAGGAGCTGGGCAATAATGAGATTGGCGATATTATCATCAATAGGCGTGCCCAGGAAAACTATTCTATCTTTAAGAAGCCGGGAGTAAATATCATAAGCCCTCTCCCCTCTTCCGGTTTGTTCGACCACCATCGGTATCAGCGTCATCTAAATCCCCTCTCTATTTTTCTGAAATGATTATTTCCGAATTTTCAATGATAAACTCTAGTGTCTTGCCTTCGACTATCGAGTCGTCGATATCCTGTTGCCGTTTCGATTTGCCGAGTATTTCCCTCGCCTTTTCTTCCGTTAAATCATGTGTCAAGGCAAAATCGTGCACCCATTTTTTCCTGTCATCTGTCGTTACGGTTATTTTTTCCGCTTTGGCGATTTCATAATAAAGAAAATTCCAGCGGATTAAATTTTCCCCCATCTCCCGGTATTGATTCCTTATTGAACTTTCATCGACATTTTCTCTGTTCGACTTAAAATCATTGACCACAGAATCAAGATATTTATTCAAAAGAGAAACAGGAACGTCGAAACTGTTAGCCTCTACGACCTTCTTGATTGCCTCCGACCGAAGATTGCGGTTTGTTTCAGTCTCGGCCTGTTTTTCAATGTTTTTCTTCAATGATTCCCGAAATTCATCAACTGTTTTATGCGGAGATACTTTCATGACAAATTCGTTGTTGACTTCCGGCAAATTCCGCTTTTTGATCTCCTTAACCACCGTCGTATACGTAATTTCGTTTCCTGCGAGATTGCTATCAGCATAATCCTGCGGATATTTCACGGAAATATCTTTCATCTCGCCGATGCTCATTCCGGGCAGGCCTTCGCGGAATCCCTTTAAAACTCCCTCGCTTCCTAAAATGATCTCAACATTTTCCAGCTTATCTTCCTTGAGCTTGTTAAGCTTATCATACTTCTTCAAAAGGTCGACAATTACCAAATCGCCATTCATGGATGCCCGTTCAACGGTTTCAAATTCCGCCATTTTTTCGCGCATATATTCTATGGAATCATCAACATCTTTCTCTTTTACCTTGCGGACTACTTTTTCAATCCGAAACTTCTTATACTTTTTCAATTTCAGCTCGGGCCTAATTTCAATCTCGGCCTTGTATTGTAAAGGCGCGCTTCTGTCGAATTTTACGTCCGATACTTTCGGGTCGCCCAAAGGCCACAGCTTATTCTGAATTAAGGCCTGCTGGTATGATTCGCCGATCAAAGTCTCCAGAACCTCGCCGCCGACCTCATTCGAGAATTTCTTTTCTATTATGTTCATGGGAACCTTGCCCGGCCTGAAACCGGGGATTTTGGCCTTGGACTTATATTCTTCAAGGGCTTTTTTAAATCTGTCGTCAACGCTGGACGCGGGGACCTCGATGGCCAAAAACCTCGTCCAGGACTGCCCTTTGGTTATTTCTATTTTAATCGGGAGAGTTCCGCCTTCAGCGGGATCGGTCTCTGATTTACTGTTTTCGCTGTCCATGTCGATTGGGTCTTTTGCGGTCATTCCGGTTTCCTTACTCTTTTATTTTATGCGAAAGGGGGGATTTGAACCCCCACCCCTTGCGGGACTGGATCCTAAATCCAGCGCGTCTGCCAATTCCGCCACTCTCGCAACCTTTAACTCATTGCGTTATAAGACGAAGATCGTCAAATCCAAAATCCTCTTTGGCAACTACAACTTTCTCTCAAAAAAAGACAATTACACTCCATAACGAAATGATAATTAATTCAATTTTCGCTCCCGGTCAAGAGAATACGTTCAAAATCAGCCGTTTGGCGGGGTTTGTGGGTGATATTTGCGTTATTTTGGGCTCCATTTTCTAAGCGGGAGATCGTAGGGGTTTGATTAATCAAACCCCTACACAACCGAATAAACCGGTCATCACGAGAAATCCCGCTCTTAGCGGGAATGACAAAGAGGTGCTTGTAGAAGGCCGTAGGGGCGTCCATACGGATCAGAAGGATTTGAAAAAACGCCCCTTTGTCGTAACGGGCGTTCAATTGAACGCCCCTACAATTTATTGACAATAATTCCGCCAAAGGATACAATCTATGAAAATATGAGGCGGGTGGCATGCTTTTGCCGCAGGCATAAGCATGTAAATCGCACATGAGAACATGCTCATTCGATTTCATCGAAAGAGCATGCCACCCGGAAGCCATAGACACCCGGACTTTAGAGGAACCGAATGGAAATATTAGAGCAGATAAAACATTACGCTTTTCAGTATTACGGCGTTGACTGGGTGATAACGCTAACGGTATTCGCCGGGTTGTTCATGATTGGCGACAAGAAAATAGCCGGTTTTTTGGTGGGAATGTTCTCGGCATTTCTGGCGTTTATATTCAGCTTTCAGATTGGCAGTATAGCCAATGGCGTAACGGCGCTGGT
>CAZKYQ010000099.1:0-9789 GCA_964556975.1 uncultured Ignavibacteria bacterium | reverse complement strand
TCCGAAAATTGCATAACCACCTGCGATAGGTATAGAGAGCTGATTTACGCCTTGAAGATTAATTGCTTTCAAATAGTAATTAGATGAAGAATCCCAAGAAGAGTAAAGAATCAAATCATGATTAGGCGACCATGTAGTACCGCTAATTCCCGGCTCCGTTTCGGCTAATTGTAATCTATTTGTGCCGTCGGGTTCAACTACAGCTATGTGATAGCTTATTGTATCGTAGTAAACATAAGTTATTGATCCGGTTAGTGCACCTGCTGTCGAGAAACTCCAAACTGGCCCCGTAGTTGAACCGCCATGATTATCATTAGCGCGTATATTCCAAAAGTATGTTGTGTCGGCCATAAGTTGTGAGAGCTGATAAGTTTCTGTGGAAATATTCGACTCTACTAATGGAGGATTACTAACTGTTCCGAAATGAACGTCGTATGTAAGAACATCACCATCAGGATCTGAGCATTGCCAACTTAACTGAACACTCGATCCTTGCCCGGTAGCGTTATTAGCGGGCAACAAATTGATTGGAGTATCCGGATTGTTGTTTGCGCCGGGCTCCGTGCCACCGTTATTATCGCACGCTAACATCGCAAAGATTAGAAAGATTGACGAAGCGATAATAGACTTGAGCGACCTATTTAAGATCATTTTTCGGTCCTTTCCTTTGCTTTTCTGATTTATATAACAACTGAAAAGCCATTTTTTGAATCAGTCATAGCCATTTGTCCAGAATCGGAGTCGATCCAGATAGAATCTCAGATCGACCCCTACGAATTATCAATGATTGATAATTTTCTATTTCACTCGGGTTTTCTTTTTGACCACGCCTTTTATGCGGGATTTCGGTTTGGCTTCGGTTTTGGTTTTGGCCTTTTTCGGCTTTTTACCGTTGCCGCCAAGATCAACAACCCTGCCGTATTTACTAATAAATTCTTCGGTTTTATCCCGAGCGATATCATCGCGGTACTGCTCTGGCGGCGATTTCATGAAATAAGACGCTGGCGCGAAAAGCGATCCCGAAACCTTATTCTCCAATGCCAGTTTGCAACAGCGGACAGCATCGATAACAACGCCCGCCGAGTTAGGCGAATCCCAAACCTCAAGCTTCATCTCAAGATTGAGCGGAACATCGCCGAAGGTGCGGCCTTCGAGGCGAATATACGCCCACTTGCGGTCGCTCAACCACTCGATATAATCAGATGGCCCAATGTGAACATTGCCTTTGCCTATGTCATAATCCAACTGGCTGGTTACCGCATTCGTCTTCGAGATTTTTTTCGATTCCAGCCTTTCACGCTCAAGCATATTGAAGAAATCCATATTTCCACCAACATTAAGCTGGCTGGTACGTTCAAGCTTGACGCCCCTTTCGAGGAACAATCTGGCTAAAATTCGGTGTACAATAGTCGCGCCAACCTGCGATTTGATATCATCGCCGATTACGGGAAGACCCCGCTTTTTGAAACGATCCTGCCAGTATGGCTCGCGGGCGATAAACACGGGAATACAGTTTACAAGACCGCATCCGGCTTCGAGAATCTGCTCAACATACCACTTGGTAGCTTCCTCGGAGCCGACCGGCAAATAGTTTACAACGACATCGGTGCCCGTATCTTTTAGAATCTTGACGATATCGGTAGTTCTTCCCGGAGCCGGCTCGATTACCTGCTTGAGATACTTGCCCAAACCGTCATGGGTCATTCCTCGAACAACCTTGACTCCGATGTTCGGGACCTTGGAAAACTTATACGTATTATTCGGTTTTGTGAATATCGCCTTTGAAAGATCTTTCCCGACCTTATTTTTATCAATGTCTATCGCCGCCGAAAATTCAATATCGGATATGTGATACCCTCCAAGATCGACATGCATTAAGCCGGGAATAAACTCACTTTTATCAGCGTTTTTATAATACTCAACTCCTTGTACAAACGAAGAGGCGCAATTGCCGACTCCGATTACGCCGACTCTTACCTTTCCCATTCTGTATCCTTTCTATTCCTCTACTCTTTTTTAAGACTGTCTCTAATCAAAAGCATTCGTTGAATAACGGTATAATTGCCTAAAATGGCAATACCGAAAATGGCTAATATTAAAAGAGGCTGGCTGGTGCCAAAAATAAAATCGAAAATAGATCCAATAATTGCCCCAACCGCTATAAAAGTAATCCTTTCCGGGCGCTGCATCATGCCGATTTTGCATTCTATGCCAAGCCCTTCGGCTCGAGCGCGGACATACGATGTCAACAAAGACCCCGCAATTGCCAAAATTACTAAAGCTCCCAAAAGCGGGGAATGAAAAAACGCCGCCAATCCCATATAAACAGCTATTTCGGAATACCTGTCAACCGCCGAATCCAGTAGCGCGCCAAAAGGAGTTTGCTTATTTGTTTTTCTGGCAAGCCTGCCATCGAGCACATCACATGCTCCTGATAGAATAAGTATCACTCCGCCGCTAAAAATATGTCCCTTCCAAAACATGTACCCGGATACAACCGAAAGAAACAACCCGGCCCCGGTTATGACATGCGGATGAATCTCTGCCGCTTCCAATATGTCCCCAATGGGATTTACGATATTGTAAAAACCGTCGATAAAATATTTGCTCAATATCCTCATAATTCCGCTCCAGTGGGTGGAAAATAGCCTAAATAATATAAGAGTCAAGCAAAATAAATCAGATGCTTTTTAAAGATAATCAATTACCGATCGGCGACAATCCAATTTATTCTGCATACGCAAAAAACGCATCAAAATATTTGCCTAACTCTGTTTTGCTAAATGCCCTTTCCCTGCTTCCCTTTCCTTTAAAAAAACACGGCTCCAACGGCCAGCAATCCATAGCCCCAAAGCACCAATTATAAGACCAAAAAAGACATCCGTCAAATAATGAAATCTCCCATATACAGTGCTTGCGCAAAGTAAAATTAGCATAACAATGGCGGGAATTGCCAGCTTGGGGATATCTTTACTTATTCTCCAGGCTATTACAAGCGCAATGGCACAATGAGAAGATGGCATGGCGGCGCCATAATGCCCTCCAAAATCGACTATTTTCCGCACCAGAGGTGTAAATATCGGGCCTACTATCGGCAAATAGTAAATGTCTTCAAGGTAAAACCTCGGCCCAGTCACGGGATATAATATAAATATAATATAGCAGATATAAAAAGTAACCGAGGACGCCAATATTATTTTCTCCAGGGATTTCTGTTTTTTTAGCAGAATAAATAGCGCAACCGCAATAGGAAACTGCAAATAATATGAAAAATACCCGAAACTCATAATTTCATTCAGCCAAATCTCTAAATATCTTTGCATGAAAAACGCCGGATCGCCTCCCAGCACTTTCAATTCAATTCCATGAACCATCCAGTCGAAAGGTCGATCAAACACAATAAATATTTGAGGGGCTATTGCTCTATAAAAAATGACAAATAGAAACATCGGGTAAATAGTCCTTACTATCATCCATAATTCATTCTTTTCGCCAACCGGAAAATTAACTATCAATAAAACAATGCAGGCCGATGATCCGTAGAAAAGCCCCATATAAGGCCATTCTGGCTTATCGGTCATAAAAATGAGAATAAGCAATAATTCTACAAAAATATATGCCAGAGTAGCGATATCAATAGGGCGAACTCTTGATATAAACTTATTTTTTGCGCTTTCCACAGATGACAATTACAAATTCCCCTTTAATTGTTGTCTTTTCGATTTTGCCAAGAACGGTCGAAATATCGCCCCGTATTTTTTCCTCGAATTTTTTTGTCAATTCCCTGCCAATCAATATCTCCCGGTCTTTAATGATATCGCTCATGGCAGTCAGACATTTTTTAATCCTGTGCGGCGTTTCGAATAAGACAATCGTACGATTTTCATACTTTAGATTTTCGAAAAACCGAGATAGTTTTCCCGGAGTTTTAGGCGGATAACCTTCAAAGCAAAATGAATTGATTGGAAAACCGGATACCGCCAAGGCCGCAAGAATTGAAGAAGCCCCGGGGATCGGAACAATATCGATGTTTTCCTCAACGGCCAGATTTACAAGCCTATAGCCGGGATCAGATATTAAGGGCGTGCCGGCATCGCTTATCAACGCTACCGATGTTCCCTTTTTTAATTGTTCAACGATTTTAGGCGCCATCAATTTTTCATTATGATCGTGATAACTGATTTGACGCGTCTTTATTTCGTATTTTGCAAGAAGTCTTCCGCTATTGCGGGTATCCTCGGACGCGATTAAATCAACCGCTTTTAAAATTTCAATGGCGCGAAATGAAATATCGGCAAGATTCCCAATAGGCGTGGATACAATATATAATGTTCCGGCAAAATTTTCAGCGCGGGTCATTTACTCCATTCCCGCGGACATCGAAAATCAATTCCAATAGCTGCTTCTGATAATCTGGCAATAGAGAGCGGCGACCGCTTGAACTCGTTAGCTCTCATCAATTCAACAACCTTGTGGATAATTGCAGGATCAAACCCCTTATCTTCGCATTGTGCCGGTGAAAAGCCATTATCGACTATTAGATATAATAACATATCTAATTCTTTATAGCTGAATCCAAAATCACTTTCATCGGTCTGGCCGGTAAAAAGATCGGCTGATGGAGTTTTATCAATAATTTTTTGAGGTATGGCAAGATATTTTGCCAAATCCCAGACCTGTGTTTTATACAAGTCGTTAAGAGGGTTGAATGCGCAGGCAAGATCACCAAATAATGTGCCATATCCAAGGAATATCTCTGATTTATTCGAAGTGCCGACAACGACAGCCTTTTCCAACGCCGAGATATCGTAAAGCACGCTCATCCTTTCGCGGGCCATTTTGTTTCCTTTCCTGATTTGATCAGCATCAGGAAATTGATTATAATATTGGTCAATCTGGGGAGTAATATTGACTTTATATTTTTTAAGACCCAATTTTATAATAAGCTCCTCGGCGTCTTTCTCGTTTTCAGGGTTGGATGATTTATATGGCATAATTACGCCTACGACATTATCAGCGCCGATTGCCTTTACCGATAAATACACTACAAGCGCCGAATCAACACCGCCTGATATTCCAAGAACAAGTCTCTTAAGGCCCGTTTTTGCTAACTCCGATTTTATATAATCCGTCAAAATATCGACAGTCTTTTCACAATCTATTTGCAATTTATCAATTCCAGACATTTTCGCATCCATCAGCGGCTAACGCTATTTTTCAATTTCTGTTCATTTTCATATTGCGGAAAGCTATTATATTGGCGATATTCAGGCAAGTAATTTCTTGAATTGACAATTAGCAGAGTGCGTCTGCAGATTTTGAAATGAGCTTAATTTTAAATAAACTTAAGGAGGATCCCGATGGCATCGGTTAATAAAGCTATTCTTATCGGCAATCTCGGATCGGACCCGGAATTACGCTATACAGCAAGCGGTACCGCGGTCGCAAGCTTTAATATTGCCACAACCGAACGTTATAAGGATAAAAATGGCGAAAAGCAGGAAAGAACAGAGTGGCATACAATCGTATGCTGGGCAAGGCTTGGTGAGTTAGCGAATGAATACCTTAAAAAGGGACGATCTGTATATATTGAAGGAAGAATTCAAACGCGCAACTACGAAGATAAGGACGGAATAAAGCGATACAAAACTGAAATCGTTTGTCAGCAAATGCAGTTCTTGGGTGGACGAGGTCAAGGCGAGCAGCAATCGGCGCCCGGTGGCGGGAGCAGCAGCTCAGCTCCGTCGGAACCCAACCTTCCCGCCGACGATGATGACTTGCCATTTTAATTAATCCGCAGTCTGGATAATATGAGTTCAAAGACAACTGCCCGTCGGGAACAGAACGCTCCGGCGGGTTTCTTTTATTTGCAACACTACTCAATCTATTTCATTATCGTTGCCGGATTATCCGCCTTGGGATATTGGCTCACGACATGCCCGACCGTTGAGTATATAGATTCCGGCGAGCTTGCGTTGTCATGTAAAAACTTCGGTATCGCCCACCCAACCGGATACCCATTATATACGGCAATCGGACGTCTGGCTTCGATTATGCTCCCAGGTGCTTTAATTCTTAAAATGAACGCGCTTTCATTGATTTTCACCTCGCTCGCGTCCGGTTTTTTATTTCTCTTGATGATCGAGTTTGCCGCCTTGATAAGCCTCAAGAACGTATGGCTACGATTTACCGCTTCGGCAATTGCGTTATATGCGTCATTTTCACCAATTTGGTGGGCCCAAGGTACAACTAACGAGGTTTATTCTCTGAACTTGCTTTTAATCTCGATTTCACTATGGGCGTTATTCAAATACTTAAACAAAGGAGAAAATAATTTCAAATGGACAATTCTCTCAGCTTATGTTTTGGGGTTGTCTTTAACAAACCATCTCTCGGCAATTTATATGGTCCCGGCCTATCTTTTTATATTATTCCTTCGATGGCGAAAAAACCGCATACGAGGCAAGGAAATAACGCTGCTCATATTCTTTTTCCTCTTTCCCATTTCGATATATCTTTTACTTCCATTAAGGGCCCGGTTTACTCCTTTTTTAAACTGGGGCGGCGTTGACGATTTATACTTTTTATATAAGCATATCTCCGGATGGCAGTATAGGATATGGATGTTCAGCGATCCGAATTTCAGCATAGCGGTTTTAATCGATAAAATTTCCAATCTTGGCTCACTTTTATATCGGCAATCGGGCTGGTTTGGCTTGATAACAGCATCGATTGGAATTCTATTGCTGTTTTCCAGAAAAACTTATCTTGCCATTTTCACCGTAGTGATTGTTTTGTTTAATTTCTTGTACGCGTCAAATTATGAGATCATTGATATCGAATCATATTATCTTCCTATGATTATGATGTTTTCGATTTTCACATGTGTTGGAACGATATATCTTTTAAACTCAATTTTAAAATTAAACAGCAATAGATTAATCAAATATGGGCTGATAGGATTAATCATTATAATTCCGTTATCACAATTCGTTGATAACTTTTTCATTTCAGATCGAAGCAACAAAACTTATGCCAGCCAGGGAGTTCATGACATAATCTCGTCAATGGAGCCAAACGGGCTTGCCATCATTGAAAACTGGGATTTTTATTCTCCCTGGATGTATTTTCATTTCGAGGATTCTCTCCGTCCCGATATTGTCCTGCTTGATAAGGAACTGATGAGAAGATCGTGGTACATAGATTTTATAAAAAGAAAGCATCCGGCTATTTATCAGAACTCCCGGGAATATTTTGAGGAATTTCTGCGAAAAGTGGCGCCGTTCGAAAGGTCGCTTCCCTTCAATTCCGCGGTTATTGACAAAGCGTATTACGGAATGCTGTTCGCGGTGGTTGAGAATGAATCGAAAAGCCGGCCTGTCTATACCAATATATTCAGCGACAGTAAATTTACAAAACCTCTTCCTCTTATTCCGGCAGGCGTTTTATTCAGGGTTTATAGCAAGAACTCCTTTTTGGAGATCCCGCGGTTTAAGTTTAAGAAAGTATTTTGGGGAAATAAATTCGTCCATAAAGACAAAAGAATCGCGGCTGTTTTGTCATATTACCGCAATGCTTTTTCAAGGCGGGAAAAATATTGCCGGTATTTCAATATGACCGAAGAGGAGGATTATTATAAGAAAATGACCGCCGATGTATCAGCGGTCATGTCCGAAATACCGAATGATTAGTTTTTCTATCTGGTTGCCAAGCGCCCGCTTGGCAACCTTTACTCGCGCTTCCTACCAAGCAAATATTGCCATCATGATGTCGTACCTCCATCTTGACGGATAAAATCCTAATTATACCGCTCAAGCATTTGGGCCGCTTCCTGCGCCTCAGGCGTACCGGGATGTTTTTCTATGACCTCTTTGAAAAAGGATTTCGCCTTCGTTTTGTATCGCTGATTATACAGGCTTTTCCCGAACTTCAATTTCGCCGCCGCAAGCTTCTCCGATGACGGATAATTTTTTATTAGCTTTTCATACTCTTTTTGAGCAAGAGCGTAGTTTTTTTCCAGATAATAACATTCCCCGATCCAGTATTGAGCGTTATCCGCAAGGGCTGTTTTTGAACAGCTTTTGATATAGTTTTCAAACCCTTTGCGGGCCAGATCGAATTTTTCCCGGGCAAAATCAAAATAGGCGTTATCGAAAACTTTCTTGCAGTTTATCCGGCCTGATGTCTTAGTCGTATCCGATGACAAGCTATCAGCGTTTGTTTGCTGCGGTTTTTGTACAACGGCCCTGGATTCAATAGCCCCAGTTGCCCTGTTTATCAGGGTTACGGCATCCTGCAAGCGTGCTTCAACCATCTGCATCCTGTCGTCAAGCTGGGAGACATAAGACGCGAAATCGGCGTTAAGCCGCCTCGATTGCTCGATATTCGACTTGAAAAGCGAGTCCAGCCGGGCGTTATCAGCCCTGACGCCCGCAAGGTCCGAGCGAATTGCTCTCACTTCAAGAGACAATTCCTGCACCTGCCGTCGCGTCGCGCAACCTGTAAATAACACCAAAGCAATAACTAATATCATCAAAACCGCAAGATTGTTTTTCATCCGCCTAACCGTTCCTTTCCCTCGTTTGTTCATATTAGGAGTATTATAATCCGATCTTCGTGTCAA
This sequence comes from uncultured Ignavibacteria bacterium, assembly GCA_964556975.1. Lineage (GTDB taxonomy): Bacteria > Zixibacteria > MSB-5A5 > UBA10806 > UBA10806. The sequence goes on along the minus strand of CAZKYQ010000099.1, from coordinate 1,166 downwards.
GAGAAATGGAACATTAATAAATCCTCGCTCACTTAGATAAAACGGCAAATTCCGCTCTTCGGTTTTTCGCCCACGCTTTATCGCCATGATTGTAATCCGAGGGCATTGATTCGCCATAAGAAATTATTGAAATCCTATCGGAGTTTATTCCGTATTTTAATAAATACTCTCGCACTTCTCTGGCCCTCTTTTCCCCAAGAGCGAGATTATACTCCTCGGTGCCTCTTTCATCGCAATGGCCCTCAATAAGAATAATCGAGCGCGGATGATTCCAAAGCTGTTCAGCGTTGTCCGCCATTATATCGAGAGCCTCTGGCGTCATTTTAAATTGATCGTATTCAAAATGAATAGTTACCAGATTAAGATCTTCAGGAATCAGGTTATCCGCCTGATGTGAATAATCCTGCTGATTGTCATCATATCCCGCCCTTGAAACGATATCCCGCTCAAGGTTAATTTCTGCTTTTGGCTCTACTTTGGCCATTCTCGAATCGGGGCCGCATCCCGCGAATAATGCCGTCAAAACTATTAGAGGCAAAGCTAACAGATAAATGTTCTTCATGGAACCCTCCTTATCAAATCATATTTTGAGCTTTACGCGATCTTTAGCCAAAAGCCCCTCCAACTTTAATTCATTATATTTTATTTGCGCAAACCGGATTCGTTCCAAAAAAAAACCGGGCCATAACGGCCCGGCCTATCAAAAGCTATTTGAAGATTATTCAGAAATCACGATAAAATCAGCCCTGCGGTTCTTAGTCCATGCCTCTTCATTGTGTCCAAGATCAACAGGCTTTGATTCGCCATAGGAAATAATCGAGATTTTGGAAGCATCGATACCGTAATTGACAAGATAATCCATCGCGGATTTCGCTCTTTTTTCGCCAAGGGCAAGATTGTATTCTTCCGTTCCCCTCTCGTCGCAATTGCCCTCGATCCTGATAATCGCTTCGGTGCGGTCTGCGAGATCTCTCGCGTTTTGGGCCATTATATCCCTGGCATCAGCCATCAGGTCATACCTGTCAAATTCAAAATTAATCGTTACCAGCTCTAATGGCGGCGGTGGCGGTGGGGGGGGCGGCGGCGGCGGCGGCGGCGGCGGCTCCTCTGCTACTACACGCTCTGGCTCAGGCTGCGGTCGCCGCGGCGGTAGACAGTCCTTCAAG
>CAZKYQ010000098.1:0-9798 GCA_964556975.1 uncultured Ignavibacteria bacterium | reverse complement strand
TTAATTGGCAATTGTGAAAAGAAAACATCGCGCCGCTAAAGCCGCGGCATCGAACGTTACGGTGCTTATAACAGGCGAATCGGGAACCGGTAAAGAAGTGCTCGCAAGGGCGATTCACGCAGAAAGCCGACGGGCGAGCGGGCCGTTTCTTTCAATTAATTCAGCGGCTCTTCCGGAGACATTGCTGGAATCCGAGCTTTTCGGCCATACCAGAGGGGCTTTCACGGGCGCTGTTAAAGATAAAATCGGTCTTTTTGCCGCCTCCGCTTCCGGTTCGTTTTTCCTTGATGAAATAGGAGAAACCAGCCCCGCGATTCAGGCAAAACTACTCCGCATACTTGAGGAAAAAGAGGTCACTCCCGTGGGCGCGACGAAGCCGATTACGGTAGACGTTCGCTTAATAACTGCTACGAACGCTAAATTACAGGACATGGTCGATCAAGGAACGTTTCGGTCCGATTTATACTATCGGCTTAATGTGTTTACCTTGAATATTCCGCCATTAAGAGAAAGAGTTGACGATATAGAGATCCTTGCCGCTCATTTTATTAAAAGGCATTGCGCCAAAATGAATATAGACGAACTATCGCTTTCCGAAGACGCGCTGGAAGTGTTAAGGTCCTATGGCTGGCCCGGAAATGTAAGGCAGCTTGAAAATATTCTCGAGAGAACATTGATGCTGACAAAAGAAAGCGAGATCAAAATTGAAGATTTACCGGAGGATATTTTAAAAGCCATAGAATCCAAACAAACATTGATCGGTAACATAACCCGTAAATTATCCGTGTCGCCCGATCTTGAAACAATGGAAAAAGCATATATTCATTATGTGCTTCATCAAACCAACTGGAATAAAAGCAAAGCCGCCAAGATCCTCAGGATTGATCTATCCACTTTATATCGGAAAATGGAGCGGTATTCATTTCCTAAAAAACCTTGATTTTAAACTGATAATATATTTTATATAGACCCTATGAAAAATGAGAGTCTGAACAACGCCGTAGTTGGCGCCGGAATAACCGTTCCAACAATATCAGGGAAACGAAAGAAATATATTAATTTTGACAATGCAGCTTCAACGCCTCCTTTAATATCTGTTTGGAGAGCGATAGAAAAATTCAAAGATTACTATTCATCGGTACACAGGGGAACCGGATATAAATCTGTAATCTCAACCAAAGCCTACGATAACGCGCATATAAAAGCGTTGGATTTTGTCGGCGCGGACAAGAATTATTTCACATCGATTTTTGTTAAAAACACAACCGAAGGCCTTAATAAGCTTGCCCGGCGGCTGGAATTCAAACGCGGGGACATAGTTCTTTCAAGCCTGATGGAACACCACTCCAATGATCTTCCCTGGAGGGCGGCTGTCCGCACAGAGCATATAGAAATCAATGGCGGCGGACACCTCGATTTGGATGACTATCGCGATAAATTAAAGAAATTCGGAAAGAAAATTCGGCTTGTGGCGATAACCGGCACTTCCAATGTAAGCGGTTTGATCCCCCCCCTAAGAGAAATGGCCCGAATGGCCCATAGCGCCGGGGCGGAATTTCTCGTTGACGCCGCCCAGCTTGCTCCACATCGGAAAATCAAGATGGGCAAGCCAGGCGAACCGGAATCATTTGATTATATCGCCTATTCGGGGCATAAGATGTACGCTCCATTCGGGACCGGCGTACTTATCGGGCCAAAGAAAACTTTTTTAAAAGGCGATCCGGATAGTGTCGGCGGGGGAACGGTCAATTATGTTACTATTGACGAAATTCAATGGGCGCACCTCCCGGATAAGGAAGAGGCGGGCAGCCCGAATGTAATTGGCGCAGTGGCATTATCGGCGGCGATTGATTTTTTGCGCAAGTTCGGTTTTTCAAAAATCGCCAAACATGAAAAGGAATTAACCAAATACGCCCTTAAAAGATTTTCGGAATTCGATGAAATAACGTTATACGGCCCCAATAAATGGGTTTCAGGCGAAGACAGGGTTGGGGCGATTTCTTTCAATTTCAATAATATGTATCATGCTGTGGCCTCGGCAATTTTAAGTTATGAGGGCGCTATAGCCGTGCGAAATGGTTGTTTCTGCGCTCATCCTTATATTCAACAGCTCTTAAAACTATCTGACGCGGAATCATTGAGGCACCGCGACGAAATTAATAAGGGCATCAGGTCAAACGTTCCCGGAATGATAAGAATATCATTTGGACTTTATAACACAAAAGCGGAAATAGATAAATTTTTCGTTTTGGTTGAAAAAATCATAAAAGGAAAATATAAAGGTGAATATTCTATCGACAGCCGTTCCGGCGAGGCCTATCCCAAAAACTACAGTTTTCCAGTTCTAAAAGGCTTTTAAACAAGTGAAACATATAAAAATCCTGCCCGAAGGTTTGATCGACAGGATTGCCGCGGGTGAAGTAATTGAAAACCCGGCGTCCATTGTAAAAGAGCTCGTTGAAAATTCTCTCGACGCTTCCGCTGAAAATGTTGAGATATCAACCGCCGGCGGCGGTAAAGAGGAAATTCTAATTGTTGATGACGGCGATGGGATACCCAAAGGCCAGATCGAAATCGCTTTCATGCGGCATGCCACATCGAAGATAAAAAACTGGAATGATTTATTGAAAACTCTCAGTTTCGGTTTTCGCGGGGAGGCGCTGCCGTCAATTGCATCGGTATCAATTACAGAATTTACCTCATGCTATTTAAAGGAAAATGTAGGATCTAAAATCAGAATCGAAGGCGGAAAACAGGTTTATTTTGGGCCCGCGCCCCCAATAAAAGGATCGGTATTTTCTGTAAAAAATCTTTTTTATAATGTCCCCGCCCGGAGAAAATTCCTGAAATCAGACTCATCCGAGCAGAGAAGAATTTCAGAAGTCATCAGGCGATATACTATTTCTCGTCCTGATGTTGGTTTTAAGATCACGCGCGAAAATAAACAAATCGGCATGTTTAATTCGACTTCCGATTTATTAAAAAGACTTTCCGATGTCTGGGGCAGCAAATTAACAAAAGACCTATTAAGAATCGAACCTGAACCGACCGGACCGGTTAATGTTTACGGCTATATTTCAAATCCTGAGACAACAAGAGGAAACAGGAGCGAAATCTATTTCTATGTAAATAAACGGCCGGTTTTAGAAAAGGCAATGTACGGGGCGGTAACAGCCGCTTATTCACAAAAGACCGGCCCCGGCAGATTTCCATATATCGCGCTTTTTCTCGATATAGAACCAAATTTCCTCGATATCAATGTTCATCCCGCAAAAACTGAAGTACGGTTCTCCGATGAGGGGTTCATATTCTCCACAATAAGAAACGCTCTTATTAAAACGTTATCCATTCCGGTAACGATTCCTGTAAATGCCAGCTCGCTTCAACAAACAAAAGGTGGCGCCATAACATTCGAGGAAGCTAAAAGAGAGCTGTTTTCTAATATTGCCAGCGGCAATTCGGAAAACCATTCGGTCGATTTATCAACCCTGGAAAAACCATTGTCGGAACAGGGCAAGATCGAATCCGGCCCAATCGAAAACGCGCAGATAATGCAAATATTCGATACCTTTTTCATTGTTCGGGATAGCAATGGGCTGGTGATAGTCGATCAACATACCGCACATGAAAGAATACTTTTTGAAAAAACATTAAAAGCGTTTAGTGAACAAAAGATACCCTCTCAACAGCTTCTTTTTGAAGAGCGCGTCAAGCTTTCTCCTGAAGAATCATTGCTTGTAGAAAAATTATCGGATCACCTGTCATCGGCTGGATTTGATATCAGACAGTTCGGCGGCGATGATATTATCATCTCCGGAATGCCGCCGGAATTTTCTCAATTATCTCCGGCAGAGGCGCTGAAAAAACTGTTGAATAGTTTTTCCGCGTTTCGCCGCGAAGGCCATGAATTGAAATACGCGCTTGCGGCGGCGGTCGCCTGCAGGGGAGCGGTGAAGGCGGGGCAGAGACTCTCGGATCCTCTTATGAAGGGTCTTTACTCTGAATTATTAAAATGCGATGAGCCATATCGGTGTCCTCATGGACGGCCGACAATTGCGGTTTTGAATCAAAATGACCTCGAAAAGATATTCAAGCGGAAATAAAAAAGCGATTATAATTTGCGGCCCGACATGCTCAGGTAAATCGGCGTTGAGTATGTCCGTGGCTGAACATTTCAATTGCTCGATAATCGGCGCGGATTCACGGCAGATTTATAAAAGGCTTGATATCGGCACCGCCAAACCGTCCAGGGACGAAATGAAAAAGATACCGCATTATATGATCGATATTATAGAAATCACAGATGAATTTACGGCAGTACGATTTTCTCAACTCGCGAAAGATTATATAGAACTGATATTCAACTCCGGGCGTATACCATTAATAGTGGGCGGCGCCGGGCTTTACCTTGAGGCGATGACTTTGGGGATAGTCGAAGCTCCCGCAAAAGATAGCTCCGTTCGGGAAAAGCTCGAAGATAGAATTGAAAGAGAGGGGACAACCACACTGCATGATGAATTAAAAAATATCGATCCTTGTTCAGCAGAAAAAATCGCGCCTAATGATCCGGTAAGAATTGTTCGCGCTTTGGAGATATTTGAACTTTCCGGCGAAATTCCGAGTTTGTTGAAGGAACATGGCGAATACGCTGTTCCTGATTGCGATTTTTTATGGATTGGGCTGGACCAGCCGCGCGATGAACTTTACCGCCGTATCAATCTTAGAGTGGACGCAATGCTAACTGATGGTTTGATGGAAGAGGTAAGAAGTCTGGAAAACGACGGGGTGGGCGAGGCCTTGAGAAAAAAAAAGATAGTTGGCTATTCAGAGATCTTAGATGTTTTCGATGGTAAGTCAACCATGGAAGAAGCGATAAATTTAATTAAACAACATACGCGCAATTATGCTAAACGCCAGCTAACCTGGTTCCGCAACAGGAACTCGCCTATATGGATAAATCCACTTGAAAATGGTTTTAAAAATAAAGTTTATTCTATTATAGACGAATACCTTAAAAGGACTTGACAGCTAAAGTAATTGCTGATAATGAAATGGAGTTATGGGAAAAGTAAAGATTTTAATCACGGTTTATCTATCATTACTATTTTTAAATAATTGCTCTAATCCTGATCCCGATCGTTTGATGAGACATGATAACGACCGATCAAAAGAAGCACATGAAATTGCCAACCAGTCAATGGACAACGTTGAGGATTCGCTATTAGTTGCTGAAAACGGCGATTCCGATATCAATGAGGCAATAGATAAGGCTGAATATTTCTACGCAAGAGGCGTACAGTATTTTCAGCTCGGAATTCCCGATTCGGCACAGGAAGTCTACGAAGAAGCCCTGATGGCTTTGTCGGAATTGGATATTGACAAGGAAGAATATCCCGAACAAGCCGCCCGTGTTGAAAGACTGCTTAGCGAAATAGAGCAAGACTATAGGCTTACTTTAATGAGCACGGGAATACTTTACTCGGAATCCTCGGTGATGGCCTTTAGAGAGCTTTTCGATGATCTTAAGAATTTTAAGAAACTAAAAGAATCCGACGCGTTTCAAGCCTTCGACAAATCGGATTCTATCATTTATGACATTCCCATAGTAATGAATGAGCGGGTTGAAAATTCCCTCGCCTATTTACAAACGGTCGCTCGTGACGCTTTTGCGAACTATCTGGACCGTTCCGGACGGTATATTTCCTTGGTATCCAAAATAGTTGAGGAGGAGGGATTGCCGCATGACATAATTTATTTACCATATATAGAATCAGGATATAACCCCCACGCATATTCCAGGGCAAGGGCGGCCGGTATGTGGCAGTTTATCTCCGCCACAGGCAAACGGTATGGCTTGCGGCATAATTGGTGGTATGATCAGCGCAGGGACTTCGAGAAATCAACGCGAGCCGCTGCCAGGCATTTGCGAGATCTTCATGATCAATTCGGATCATGGGAACTGGCATTTGCGGCTTATAACACAGGCTCGGGGAGAGTAAGCCGGGAAATTAAAAAGAAAAAGAGTCGGGATTTTTGGAAATTAAAACTTCCACGGGAAACAAGAAATTATGTGCCGCTTATCATGGCGGCCACAATTATCGCCAAACAGCCTGAAAAGTATGGATTCTACCCGAAATACAAGCCTGAATTGGAATTTGACAAAGTAAAGGTCTCAAAGTGTATTTCGTTTAATAACATTTCCACGAAAACCGGCATTTCTGTTGCCGATCTTGAATTGCTCAACCCTGAATTGCGGAGGGGAGTAACTCCTCCCGACATTAAAAATTATTCTTTAAGAGTTCCCAAAGGATATGAGCCGAAATTCATGGCCGCTTATGACAAAATACCATCGGAAAAAAACACAAATTGGGTAAAGCATAGAATCAGGCGGGGCGAAACAGTTTCTACAATAGCCAGAAGATATGGAGTGTCACAGGCGTCAATCATACAAGCGAATAGCCTTGGCCGCAAAAAAAGAATATATGCGGGTAAAACCTTGATGGTTCCGACAGCTGGCGGCAGATATAAAAAATCATCTTCAAAAACATATAAGGCCAAAAAGAAAATCAAGCGAAGTTCTAATGGCAAATACAGAGTCAAATATGGCGATACATTATGGGATATCGCGGTTGCTCATGGAGTTAGTGTTTCCGAATTAAAGCGGGCAAACAGGTTGTCATCAAATAAAATATATACAGGCAGGATGTTAGTAATTCCGGATAAAAAATCTAATGTTTCCCCCGCGAGCGTCAAATATTATAAATATATAGTGAAAAGGGGCGATACACTTTGGAAAATTGCCAATCGAAATGGAACCACTATATCCGCGATAAAAAATGCCAACGACATTTCTTCTAACGTGATTTATCCCGGTATGTCTCTGATGGTTCCGGGGAAGACTTCGAGTGTTACTGGAAATAGTTCGATGAAGTTGAGAAATGACTACAAAATCTATACTATTAGGCGAGGCGACTCACTTTGGGAAATTGCCAAAATTCATAACGTCAGCATTAAGGACCTTGCCCGTTGGAATAGCATAAAATCGACTTCAAGGCTTTACCCTGGCGATAAATTAAAAATATATTAGGGTAACTTCAAAAAACATTTGACATTAGCGAGTTTGTTGAATATTTTCAGACGCATATTATGGGCAGAAGCAGGGATAAAATAATAATCGGAGTGATTTTGATTTCGGCTTTGATATTTGCCGTATTCGCCTTTATCATTTTTATAGGTATCATGGGAAGTTCCGAAGGGTTTCTTATGGATAATTATAGCTTCTCGGGACGTGTGGCCATAATCGATGTAAAAGGGGTAATCGAATACTCTGATGATATTGTCCGCCAACTTAATAAATATGAGGATGATAGCTCGGTCAAAGCGTTGATAATGAGAATAGACACTCCCGGCGGGGGAGTCGCGGCATCGCAGGAAATTTATGAACGCGTTCTTGAATTTAAGGAAAGCGGAAAGCCTGTGGTAGCTTCGATGGGCGCGATCGCGGCGTCAGGCGGGTATTATATAGCTTGCGCCGCTGATACAATCATAGCGAATCCGGGGACATTAACCGGGTCTATCGGAGTCATTTTTTCATTTATGACTTATGAAAAACTTATGGAGACGGTAGGAGTTGAACTGGAAGTTTTTAAATCGGGGCAGCTTAAAGACGTAGGAAACTATTCAAGAAAGGTAACTCCCGCGGAAAGAAAAATGCTTCAGGCGGCGATTGACGATACTTATGATCAGTTTATTAATGTTGTATCGGTTTCGCGGCGATTGGATATTGAAGAGGTCCGCAAGCTATCCGATGGTTCGATTTTCACCGGCAAACAGGCAATAGAAAACGGGCTGGTCGACGAATTGGGAACATTTAAGGACGCGATTTCGATCGCTGGCAATTTAGCGGATATTGGAGATGATCCAAAAACTGTTCAGGAAAGGCCCATGCGCCGTTCTCTATGGATGGATTACGCGAAAGATATCTTGGGTTTAGGCAATAAATTATTAAACGATAGGACATGGCCATATATCGAGTATCGATACAGCTATTGATTTGTTATGCCGATTTATGAATTTCTTTGCCAAGCCTGTGAGAATGATTTTGAGGTTTTAATAATGAGCAGATCGTCAAAAACATCATGTCCGTCTTGCGGTTCGATTGATATGAAAAGAAAATTCTCTACTTTCGGGATGAAAAGTCCGTCAGGATCATCCTGCGGTGGATGTAAAAGCAATAATTGTAATGGATGTAAACATAAATAGATATTAACTTTTCCTTTTAGGAGGTGGACAATGACCAAAGCTGACCTTGTTGAGCAAGTGGCTGAAAAGACGGGCCTTACCAGAACGGATGTTGCCGCTACTGTTGACTCGTTTCTCGACGCGGTTAAGCGCACTTTGGAAAACGGTTCCAATATTGAAATTAGAGGATTTGGCACTTTCAAAATCAAGCCTCGAAAAGCAAGAAAAGCAAGGAACCCGAGGACCGGCGAAGTTGTGCCTGTACCAGATAGAAAAATACCGGTTTTCAAACCTTCCAATGAATTTAAGAATCTCGTCATGAACTCAGAAAAAAATAGAATGTAGGTATTAATGCCAAGCGGTAAAAAACGAAAAAGACATAAAATTAAAACGCACAAGCGGAAAAAAAGATTACGCAAGAATCGACATAAAAAGAAAAATAAATAATGGATGTTATTCGAAGTAACTCAGGAAGAATCTGGGTTATTTCGGACACTCATTTAAGATCTGGTCATATCCTCCCGAGGTTTTTTACAACGAAAGTAAGCCGGGAGGATATTATTATTCATCTGGGCGATTTTGTAGCAGAGGACATTGTAGCCCAAATCAAGAAGCTCGCTCGTTTGGAGGCGGTCTGCGGCAATTGTGATCCGGAACCGATCAGAAACCTCTTCCCACGTAAAAGAATTCTCGAAATATTCGGCATAAAAATAGGAATGACGCACGGAACGGGGGCGCACTCCGAAACTTTTCAAACGGTTAAAACGATGTTTGAAGGAAAGGTTGACGCGGTTTTGTTTGGCCATACCCATCAAGCCCACCATTCAAAATCGGGAGATACTCTGTTTTTCAATCCGGGAAGCCTGACTCAAAGCAGAAAAGGCCCGGAAAGTTTTGGGTTGCTTCATATTGAGAATGGCAATCTATGGGGCGAACTTATTGAAATTTGACTTCGATTATGCACGTTATTTGACTTGGCAAAAATATTACGCTATATTGAAATAAATGCCCCCGTAGCTCAGTAGGATAGAGCGTCGGTTTCCTAAACCGCAGGCCGCCCGTTCGAATCGGGCCGGGGGTATTGTCAAATATTCAGGGTTAATATTCAATATAATTCCCGATTAAATATAATTCCTATCTATTTTAGCAAAAACTGCTTGCAAATATTTTAGGATGGAGTTAAATTTGTGCCGTTTTGCGGGAATAGTCCTGTGTCTTTTTTGTAATATTTAAAGGACGATTAAAACAGGGCCGCGCCTGTATGGGGAATTGACCCCGAATTAGAGTAGGAAAAAAAAGGACTGATTAGCCAAAATTTGGAGGAATTAATGAAGAGATCGCGATATTTTTTACTAGCCACGGTTATTTCCGTTTTGGTTCCGATTGCGGCCTACGCTCAATTGACTGGTTTCGGTAGTGACGGACTTGAATTTAATACGCCTGGAGGAGGCGCCAGGGCGGCCGGAATGGGCGGTGCGGGTCTGGCTCTTGCCGAAGGCGAGATGGCGTTTTCGTGGAACCCCGCGGCAATGGTTTATACGGATAAAACTAAATTCG
>CAZKYQ010000097.1:0-9867 GCA_964556975.1 uncultured Ignavibacteria bacterium | reverse complement strand
GATCGTAATTCGTAGTTACATTCCCTTCAAGGTTGGTAAATGTCATTCCGCCGTCAATTGAAAGCGAAACATATCCGTAATCGTAGTCGGGCTCTATGCTGTACCAAAGCCAGACCTTAAGCGTATCATCAGCCCCGATAGAAACGCCGTTTTCCAGGATAGCGTTACCGTTATAATTATTGGAAGAACCGGAAAAGAGCGAATAGCTTCCGGTATGCGCTCTCGATGCCGATCTCTGAAAACCGTCTAAAATCCAATTTGATGTACCGTTTTCAAAACCATCCTCGACGCGTTCGAACCCCGAAAGTTCCTTTAACTCAAAAGCTATCGCAGGATTTACCGAATCAGAGTGCGACCATGATACAGTAAATGAATCAGTATACACTTCGCCTATCGGGTTCAAAACAGGTGGAACCGGCGGCGAGCTTCCGTATGGATTACCCGCAATTTCAGTAAGAGTCAAAAGTGTCGGTAAAATATCATTCCATAGCGTGGGGATTCTACTGGGATTAGGCCAGAAGCCGTCGCTCCAGTTTCCAATTTCGGCAACATAACCGAGTATTTTTGGCTTTTCAATCTGATCGCCATATTGCCAGTCGTTCGCATCGCCGTTAACATTATACAGAACCTGCCAGGCAGTCCCGGTTTCATAATTGTTCTGCGCCGCAGCGGAATCCGCGATTGAAGACAGCAGTGCGTGATCAGGAGCAAAAATATCGTCATACCCCCAAGAAAACAGTATATAGTTGCCATAACTATGAAGGTTCAATATTATGCTGAATTCCCTATTGATAATGAATTGTCTGAGAGAATTAGTCTCGGGTTCCGAAAACGCGGCCATGCCCCGATAAGTCGCATCGTTAGAATAGGGGGATGAGCCGTTGTTATCATAGCCCCACATGTATCCCCAGTTTCGATTAAGATCGACATTTCCCGATGGATTGCGGTTCTTGCGATGCATTCCTCCGCCATTGGGATTAGTAATACGATTATATTCATATCCGTCTGGATTGACTATAGGAACGAAATAGATTTCGCGGTTATCAACAAGATCAGTAATTTCGGGATCAATTCCATAGTTTTCACATAGATATGCCATATATCTTAGCGAGGCTTCCAATCCCATCGGCTCACGGGCGTGAATAAGTGAATTTATGAAAAACTCAGGCTCGTCCTCATCAATTTCGGGGTTGTCGGAAATTTTTACCATCCAAAGAGCTCTTCCCTCAATGGTGTAGCCAACGGAATCGCGAGCCGTCATCAAATACGGATATTCCGATTGAAGAGAGTCCATAATATCTATCGCTTCATCAAGCGTCGGGAACCCGCCCATTGTAACGCCCAAAGGGTTCCTTGATTGATAAAATGCTACCAAGTCTTCGTGAACCACACTTACGCTTAATCCGGCTGATATTAGATTGTAATAATCTTCATCATCCGCAACAATTTCAGCGAATTCGTCTGAAACATAGGCAATATCAAAATTACCGGTTGTTATAATTTCTATGGCCTTTTTATCTTGCAGGTCTACACGTAAAAGCATTGGCCTTTCAAGCGATGCCGAATATAAAAGCCCCGTAGATATTATCATTAAAAATACTGTAAAAATCACTACCCTTCTCATTTCATCTCCTTTTTTACAATAAAACCGACTTAAAAGACATTTGAGTTCCATTATGTTTATCTCTTATCAATCAATATGTATTAAATTTCTCTTTTGTCAAGTGTACAAAATGAAATGGGGCCGAAATAAATTCAGCCCCATAACACCTTTATCATAGCATAGTAATATTTAAACGGCCAGACCGTCCTGGGCCGGATTTTCATTGATCGGTATCCACTTTAAGGTAAATGGTATTTTCTTTTTGTATCCAACGGCCATATTGAAATAAGGTTCAAGATTCTTCGGGGCTTTGAACTTGTGGTTCACTTGTCCAATAACCTCATGATTATCGCCAAATATTTCAATTCTCCTATTTTTAAAAAGATGCGGATTTAATTCCACAAACTCCAAAAGCGCGAGGAGACTGGCATATTCGCATTCATCCTTGGAACCGTTGAATTGCGCCCTGAATGTAATACCTATATCCGGAATCATGAAACTAACAAAACCATTCTTACTGGCTGATTCGGTTTCATTGCGGTGTCGTCCTTGATAAAAGCATCGCATCGTTTGCCTCCTTGCTGTTTGGCGTTCACAAGCATTTTGAGCAAATGTCATGCCTGCATTACACCGACCATTTCAGAACAAATAGGCCTTGAAATTGCAGAGGCCGGAATTGGCGTAACTTATTATTATTTCAAGCGATAGTTCCATTGGCGCCTCCCCTCTTACAGGAGCTTCTCCCCTTTTGGGACCTCCGCAATTTAAAGACCCCTATACTTTTTAACTTATTATTAATGCAATTTGTTTCAAACCGTTTGCAGACTTATGCCTGTAATTCTGTAAACTTACACCCCTATAATATAAAAAACCCCCCGCAAAAAATACGGGGGGCCATTAATGGAGATTTTGATAACACTTATTTGAGCATCATCATTTTCTTGGTAAACACATGCTCGCCCGCGTTTAATTTGTAGAAATAAACACCGGATGCGACATTGATTCCGCGATCATCGGAACCGTCCCAGGTTACAGATTTGAAGCCCGCTTCCATTTCATTATCTATGACTGTTTTGACTTTTTGGCCAAGAACATTAAAGATATCCAATCTTACATAAGAATTGGATGGCAAATCAAACTTGATCTCTGTCGTAGGATTGAACGGGTTAGGGAAGTTCTGATGTAATACAAATTCAGTTGGCAAGGCCGCAACCGCATCCTCTATTCCAGTAGCGCCGACGTGGAAAGTAACCGGAACGGTTATCTGGGCTACCTGATGGTTCATATCAAAGCCAGTTGCTACAATCGATCCTGTATAAGTGCCAATATCCAGAGTACCCGCGTCAAAAGTTATAATAACATTTTGATCATCACCAGGAACCACGATACCTGTGCGGGGATCAGCGCTGAGCCACCCGGCTTTTATTAATACTGAAAGATCATTGTGAACATAAACCTGATCATACGCAATCTGCAAACCGATAGTTAAATTGCCATTTTGAATGCCAATTGTAGCAGAATCATCCGGATACCCCATATTTGCGTAATTATAGGTTATAGAACCGTCAGAATGCAGTACAGCCTGAACTGTATATGGTCCGCCGCTTCCGTAATGAGGAACGTTGATCCAGGAAACCACAGCCATGTTGTTATCAGTATAGACCCAAACTTCGCCGCCCTGGCTTGGATTAAGATCATCCCAGAAAGGAGCCACAAGATTTTCAGGCGAGCCGGGATCAAGTATTGGAAGATTAGAATAACTTCCACTTGTACTTGTGAAGCTGATAAATCCGTTTGAGCATACTCTAAAGCTGTTGAATGCCAGGTCATAGAATGGGAATGAGAACGGCATAGCAAAGGGCCCCTGGTTGTCGTCGTCGCTCATGAACAGTTGCTGGCCAATCCCAACAATATCGATCCATTCATAAGTCGGGCCGTTAGGCTCGTCGGAATCGATCCAGGTATAACCCCAATCGTCCGGGCCGCCGCTATCGAGAATAATCGGCGGGAATGTCGGCTCCGGGATTTGAACAGATTTATCGAATTCTTCAGAAAGACTTGTGAATCTTGCCTCAAAAGTCCATGAGGGCGGGTCGCTGGGATTAACCATGATGTTATTAGTAAATGTCTCAATAGCGAAATCCAAATCAAGTCCGCCTGGGTTAGAGATATTCAATAGTTCGGTTACAACCTCGCCCTGTTGAGCATTAACATCAAACGACATCGGATCGAGGACCATACCCGCGCCAAGCATAGGAGTTGCGTCAACTTCGTTTGATGCAGGAGATTCCTCGATGTTTCCGCTGTTATCGTACATTGCCGTAGCAACATAGTAGTATGTGTTTCCATTTACTACGGACGAGTCATCGTATGTCATCTCAGTTATGTAACTGTCGTTAATTCTATGAGTGGAATCAACAGGCACGTTCGGAGTATCGGAACGGTAGATATTGTAACCGAGAATAATCTCGATATCCATAGGCGTTGGTATATCGTTTCCGCCGCTGAACGCGTTTAAGAGCGGACTGGCAGGCGTTGAGTCAAACCGAGGCGTTTTACCGTTCTTTTTGGCTTCCCGCGCTAATTCGACCGTAGGTTCGGATTCAGTCAGATTCAGCGCCATTCCATTATCAATTATCGTGACCCTTATCATCTGATCGCCTGCGTAGGTATCCTGCTGGCTCCAGTTGCCATCGGTCCTAGCCCACTTATGCTGAGGGAAATCAGTATTGGCGTCAAGACCCATGCCATCTTCTCCACCGCCTTCAAGGTTTTGCATTCCAACCCAGAAATTAGGGCCGTTTAGAGATACTCCGCCTTCAATAGGAACCATGATCCATTCGCCCGGTATACACGTTGTTTCAACATAGTATTCCATATTTCCGGGCATTCCTGAACCGTCATCATCCCAGAGAGATATTCCCACAGGATCATGTATGGGATCAGGCCATGGCCAGTATTCATCACCCTCGGTTAAGACATGCACCCAAAGGGTTTCGACCTGGACCGGTGTAGAACCTACAAAACGGTTGGCAATGATTGCGTCAAAGGCGAAGTAGTAATAACCATTAGCCAATACACTGTCATCATAAGAAAGCGTGGTTGTCGGCCGTAAGCCCGGCTCACTCCAAGCCAGCGGCACTACGCTTTCCTGGTTTGATGTCGCGCGAAGATTAGCGGGCGGAAGGTTTCCAACGGGTGCGAACACCTGATTGGAATATGCCGACTCGAGCTCCGGATTTCCATCGTCGACCGCCGCGACAGCAACAGCATAAACTCCATCTTCGCCGGCAGGAATGGTCATAACGTAAGTTGTATCAAAAGTGGTGCCGTCGAGGACGAAAATTCCATCCGGCATCAATTTCTTATAGACATTGAAATGATCCAGATCGCCCATAGCGTCATCGAACGACCAATCCATCCCAATATCGCGATCATCTACCACCCCGACCAGCTCATAAGGAGGCATTGGAGGATAATTCATACCCGCGCCTATAGCGATATTTGATGGGTCTGATTCCTCGGGCCCCGGATAAACAGCGGTAACATAGTAATAGTAATCAACACCATTCGGTACAGGCTCATCGGTGTAATTCCTGACATCACCCGGTAATTCAATATGGAAAGCGAACGGGCCGCCAGGATTGTCTCCTTTGTATATTTTGTAATTGTCCGGTATAATCTCAACGCCGCCGGCAACAAAATTCATCGCGTTATGAACCATGATAACCATATCGCCGGTGAATTGGCGAGAATCGCCAACATATCCATTGATAGCCGCCACGTTAACATCGGGGCTGTGCGCCACAAAAGGAGTTTCGTCGTTATATGATGCCACCCAGTCTCCATTGTTTATTATGCTTACATCCGAAGAAAAATAATCGGTTATGGCAGTTACTCCATCCATGATAGGACTATTCGGGTCGAAATTGCCAAGGCTCTTATCAGTATAAGAAATGGTACCCGGCGAGAATGGCGAATATTCGGACATTAATCGTCCTTGAAGGTCCCATCCGGACCCAAAACTGAATTGATGAATCAGAACGCCGCCGCCGTCATCTACGTAATCGGCAAGAACATTACCCATAGCAACGGGATCGCTGAATTGGTAGTTTGACCAGACTATTACGATACTTATATCTTCAAGCTCTTGTAATGTTGGCGTCCCGTTTCTGGCATCAAAATAAATAACCGTGTCGATGTCATCAAATGCTTGCAGTTCCTGAATAAACTGAGACGCGTCATCAGCGGCAGTTATCATAACGTTCATATTAGGAACCAAAGGCCTGCTTCCCGGATGTCTCCAATTCAAATCGATTCGGAATTCAAGGTCCGTCGTCGCTGATAACTGGCGAGGCGGTATTGCACCTATTGCAACATCTACGTTATTTGAAAATCCTAACGATTGCATACCCTCCGCGTCAACCGCCGCGATTTTATATCTGTAGATTCCATCAACCGCTAATACCTCGCTGTAAGTAGTATCAGGATGAACGACAGTACCGACCAATACGAACTCATTAGCATTATAGTCGCGCCTGAAAATCCTATACTGATCGATATCGTAATCGGTATTAGGCTCCCAATCGAGGGTAACGGTATTGCCAAGCGAACTTCCAACAAGATTTACCGGATTCGCCGGCGGATGGTTGACCGCCATTCCTGTAGCTTCGTTGGATGGTCCGACTTCCACAAATTGGCCGCCGCCGATGTCATATACGGCAGATGCCTGATAGTAATATGTGGTGCCGTTAACGATGGGACCATATTGATCGACTCCCCAATCGTCGTAATTTGTTTCCGAAATGAGACCTGTGTTTATCTGCATATTGCGATCAAAAGGCGAGGGGGCAACGTCTCTGTATAAATTGTATCCGGCCAGGACCTCTATATCGGATCCGACAGGCGGATAAGTCGCTGATAGACGGGGGTGGAACGCGAGGCGGTCAATATTAATATGGGTCTGAACAGCCGATTTAATCTCATTCGGGCTGCCTAATCCTGCCGTAAGATCCGGATTGATATTAATAGGAATATCTGAACTGACCTCGCTGGCGGGCGATGAATCATATCCCATCCATGAGGCTAAAGTTCCGCCGAAAACTTTGGCGCGAATCATGTGATCGCCATCATACGTGGATTCGAGTCCCCAAACCCCATTTTGGAAAGACCATTTGTTGGCGGGATAATCCGTCGTGGCATCAAGACCTAAGCCATCATCTCCGCCTCCGTCGAGATTATTCAGGGCAACCCAGAAATTTCCGGAGCTTACAAGAATTTCATCAACATCTACTTTTATCCATTCTCCGGGCGTGCAGACGGTTTCTGTGTAGAATACCGGCGTTGCTTCCGGCGAACCGGAACCATTATCAAGAAATATAGAAACGCCCACAGGATCATGCGTTGGATCCGGCCACGGCCAATATTCATCGCCTTCCGTCAGAACATGAACCATAACTGAATCTATGGTTACAGGATGGCTCGCGGGGACAAACATTGTCGCCATTAAGGCATCATAGGCGAAATAATAATAGCCATTGGCTAATGTTCCATCGTCATACGCCATTTCCTGTGACTCAACTGTTCCGGGAGGAAGCCAGCCGACCGGAATATGTCCGTCAAGCCCTGATTGAGCCGATACATAGGTTGGAGGCCCTTCCGTTCCTGTTAATTGAACAATGTAGCTATCGTCCATATCATTGAAAATGAAATCGTAAGAACCGTCAACGTCTGGCGTAAAAGTCAAATCGGGGCCGCCAATACCGCCCGAGCCATAGCTGGCCACAGTTGAATGCATAACTGTAAACCTGAAAGTATAAAGAGTATCCTGGAAAAGCTGGATCGCCGCTCCCCATTTGTTTTCGCTATTATCTATGCCTTGCGCCAGATCAAGAAATAGGCCTTGATCGCCGTCGGCTGTTATGACCCAATTATTTTCCGATCCTGAGGGATTTACGGCCAATGTCGGAACGGTGGGAGGCGTGAGATTCAATATTTGGAAATCAGCCCCATCATCAAGTCGGGAATTTTCTCCGCCATAATTTTCGCTATAGACAGCCCAACTGTATGTGTTCACGGTATCTTTGGCCAGCATAACCTCGCCGGTAAATATTCCATCATCCGCTGTTTGGTCAGGAGCAACACCGTCATCGTTGACAGCGAAAAGATCACCAGACCAGCTCGCGTCATAAAATCCGTCATTATCCCAACTACCTTTAAAATAGAATGATCTGTAGGAAACATCATCGGGATTATTAAATGATGCCATCAAAGTAACAGTAACTTTGCCTTCAAGAGCATAATTCAGCACTAATGTGTCATTTTCTATTGCCATTTGCTGGTCGAAAACCGGCAAATGAGTGGGAGGATTCTCTATCCTGAGGTCCCAAAGCGTATCGGCAGGAACAAAAAGCGTATAGCTGCCGTCGGGTCTCGATGTCGCCGACCAAGGACGGTCTAAGACGCTTATTACAGCTCCATCTATCGGCTGGCTTGTAGCCATATCAGTTATGGTACCGACAAAAGTTCCCCAGCCGTCAAGAAACGCTTGAGCCATTAAAACTGCCTGATAAGCGTCAATAATTCCCATTCCATAATCGTTATCATTTCCCTGAGTGCCGAGATCAACGGCTGTATCAAGAAGAATTTCACGAACTTGAGCTGAAGTTAAATTGGGATTCGCTTGTCTCATAAGAGCCACAACACCAGCAACATGCGGGGTCGCCATTGAAGTACCGCTCCAACCACCCTGATAACCTCCGCCCGGAACCGAACTGCGGACGTTTACACCCGGAGCCGAAACCTCGGGCTTTATCGCCTCGGAACCATCAGGAGAACAGAACGTTGGCCCGCGGGAAGAAAATCCGGCGATGGGATAATTCGGGTCATTGCCATCCACTGCCCCGATAGCGAAACTTGTGATATCAGTAGTTGCCCTATCAGCCGGCCTGCGAAGACCGCTGAAGCCCTCATTACCGGCGGCAAATATAACCACAATACCTGCGGCTTCGCAACCATCAAGCACCGTCCAGAAAGTTTGATCGCAAGGCGGATAACCATGCCCTGTCGTAACTCCCCATGAGTTAGAGCTAACATCGGGAACGTCCCATACAGTCGAGGGATCGCCGTCCGGATCAACTATCCATTGAAAAGACAGAAGAGCATCGGCAACAGTCTGAGGGATTGAAACTCTATCAATAACGCCCGCGCTCATCCATTCGGCGCCAAAAGCCACGCCAATAGTATCACCCGAAGTTTCGCCCAGACCGCAGATCGTACCCATCGTATGAGTACCATGAGAACCGCCATCAAAAGGAAAAGTCGTATTCGTAACCGGATCAAACCATGCCCATTCAGGATTAGCCGAGTAGCGAGGGTCCAGTCCTCTCCACCGATTGGCCAATGCGGGATGGTTTCCATCAACACCAGTATCCAGATGGCTGACAAGCCGTCCTTCGCCAGTAATGCCCATGTTCCATACGAGATCAGCATTAATAGCGCGAAGTCCGTTCTCGACACCGGCGATCACGGGCTCGTCTCCACCCTTGCTTACGGGTTCGATGCCTTCAATCTCATAATCGGGATAAATCATCTCCACATCGGCGCGCTGGACCAAAATATCCAAAGCGGAAACGGAAGCTTTGATCAGAACAACGTTGCCCGCCCACATAGCATGATAACTTTCTACCAATCCCTGTGCTTTTAATGTGGAAAGTTGCGCAAGAATGTCAGCTTGCGTGATAGTCGCTTTTTCCTGCAATGCCAAAACCACGGCCTCGTGCCATTCGCGGCGGTCGGCATGGTCTGCAAGCAGATCTGCCTGCAAAGCCTCAAGATCAACTCGATCCGCCATTGTGATTATAGCTCCGATAAAATCATCGGGCTGAAGACCGGTTGAATACAAATCGAAATCAGAGCTGTACTCTCCGGCAGATGCCTCAATGGCTAATAAAGTCGAAAGAAGGCATAGAGTTAAAATAATGGTAACCTTTTTCATAGGATTTTTCTCCCAGGTTTTATATTTATGAAAATTACTAACTTCCTTTCTTAACAACGGCACACAAACAAGCTGCAACTCATGCCCCTAGAAAAAGAGCATTTTTACAATATCGTCTAAAATTGCTTCATAATTTCAACTGAACACCTTTTTCGTATTCAAATTCTATGCAAAAGATAATCAAATTCAGATATTTGTCAAGTTGAATATTCTTCAGGAGTTTCCCCGATTTTTTTTAGGGTGGCAGGAGGTTCAGCTGGTTTTTGGG
>CAZKYQ010000096.1:0-9885 GCA_964556975.1 uncultured Ignavibacteria bacterium | reverse complement strand
CATGACATTGGTAAAATAGGCGTTCCGGATTCCATTCTAAACAAACCGGGCCCTCTCTCTTCCGAAGAATTCGAAATTATGAAAAGGCACCCCGAAGCAGGCGCGAAGATGGTGGAATCCATCCCGTTCTTAAAGCAGGCAATACCATATATTCTATGCCATCATGAACAGCATGACGGTTCAGGATACCCAAAAGGCCTCAAGGGGGATGATATTCCTTATCCGGGAAGGCTTTTAGCGGTCGTTGATACAATTGACGCGATAACGTCTGATAGGCCTTATCGGAAAGGGAAATCGCTAAGAGAGGCTATTGAGGAGATTAAAATAAATTCAGGCACCCAATTTAATCCGGAAGTTGTTAATGCATGCGCCAGGGCTTATCGAGCGGGAAAACTCGATCATTTATTTGTTAAAAAAGAAAGCCCATCTGAAAACGTCCTGGTCGAAATGACTTGATATTATTTTTTATTGCCATAAAAAAAGCGCCGCCAATCAGGCGGCGCTTTTTAATTAGATACTTGATAACTTATTTAAGCAAGCTGAATTTCTTTGTTGATCTCTTCGCGCCGTCAACCATTAGGCTATAATAATATACGCCTGTCGCAAGTTTGTTGGCGTCGTAATTGACAGAGTGAATATCTGTGTTGGATAGGTGCCCTAATTCAAGCGCGTCAACGCGGCGTCCAAGAAGGTCATGGATTTCAATCCTTACATTGCCTGCTTCTTTAAGAGAGAATGCAATGGTAGTTTTGGCGTTAAACGGATTCGGGTAAGAGGTCATCATATCCATTTCGGTAGGAAGAAGATCGGAGGTTTCATCAATTGAAGTCATTTCGGTATAAAGGCAGAAACTCTTGCTGTGATCAAGAAGATTCATAGCCGAGCCATCCCATTGATAAGACATATTATCAATGCCGTCGCCGGACATCCACATAAACCAGCAATCCTGAGGGTCGCTGATTCCCTGAATGGATACCCAGCCGTTGTCCATTACAAACGACGGGCTCAAAACAGCATAGTATTCATTGAGATCAAACCCGCTATATTGCAGGTCTGTACCAACAACATCACAAGTGACTATGAAAGATTCCATCTCGGTGCCGGGCTGGCTATTTTGGTCTTCGTAGAATTTGATTTCAAAAGTCATGGGATCTTCTACACATTCAAACCAACCGCTGTTATATCTCATATCGAGGCCCCAGAATTTAACTGCCCCGATAACGCCGCCGGAGTTAAAATTGTCATAGACAAGATACGGGCCGGGCGAACCGGCATCGGATGTGCCTGCGGACCATGAATCGGTCGGCTGATGCACTACTTGGCCGAACAGCGATTCATCACAGTTTGGCGGTACGGGAGGAAGCGCGGCTTCAGCTACATCAATTGAGTAATTGCCGAATGCTCCATCGTAGCCGTCAATGACTATATAATAAGTACTGCCGCTATTGAGGGCTACGCCCGAAAGTTCGGACTGGTAGCCAGGGCAAAGGTCATCATTGCAATCGACAAGGTTTCCAACTGAATTTTCATATACGTAAAGTTTGGTGTCGTAATCTGAATTGGCGCATAAGCTGATATCAACCGCCATATTACTACCAGGTGTGAACGAGTAAACAACATCAGGTGAAGTCGAACCGCTATAAGGGCAGACCTCATCATAATCGTCAGCGTAGCCGGAGGTGGTTCCAGTATTGTTGTAAGGAAGCGCATCTATCACCGTTGCATCGTTAACAGTATCGCCGCCTTGTAAAATAATATTGGGGTCCGGAACGTTGGGCGCGAAAGCGGTTGGGGTCTTTGGCTGATCAAAGCTGAGATTGGCATCTGTTGCCAGCGCTAAACCGCTGGTAAAACAAACGACAATGCAAATCGCAATAAGTTTTCTCATTAAAATTACTCCTTTTAAGTTAGAATCGTGTCCTTTCAAAAGTTAGAGTTTCTGTTTTCCTCCTTCCTATCATTCAACCAAAACTCTACTAAAATGGTTCAAGAAAATTAATTCATGCTTGCTTAATTATTTCTCTTAAAATTTCTTTTCCAAAACAATTTCTCTTTAGAATTTGACCACTATTAAAGCAAAGTCTAGACCACTTTACAAGTGAAAAACGGCAATTTACGGCCAATTTCATAATTCTTTCAATTACAACATGTTGCAATATGCTGTCAAATAATTATTACTGGAAATTAAAATAAATTCTTTGAAGTTATGCATGGTATTGCAGATATTATAACATTTTTTTCTAAATTAAGAAAAAAAAACCCCGCACAGGCGGGGTTTTTTCCTTCTGACTTTTATTACTTTAATAATGTCATGCGTTTGGCTTCGGATAAATCTCCAATTGTAAGGCGGTAATAATAAACGCCCGAAGCCACATCATTATTGCCGGAATCTTTTCCGTTCCAAATGATGTTATGCTCGCCAGCCTGCAAATAATCATCGGCCAATGTTGCCACTTTCTGTCCAACAATATTGAATACGGAGAGTTCAACTTTTTCAGAATTCTGAAGATTGAAAGAGATCGTGGTTTGAGCATTAAACGGGTTGGGATAGTTTTGGCTTAGAGAACTTTGCTCAGGCAGGATCTCCGCGTTGTCATCTACCGATGTAACCGCTATGACTATATTTGCGTTATTATAATCATCGAAAGCCAGTTCAATCGGAGCATCAAGAAATCCTTCACCGTAAGGCGAAAATGCGGAAACTTCATAAATACCAGGCGCCAGGCCGTTAAAGCCGTAATATCCTTCCAGATCACCGGCGGCTATATCAATGATTTCACCATTAGATTTCAGGTAAACAATGCTTCCATCAATATATTCGCCATCGGTATTAGTGATTTGTCCGACAATTGTTCTTATGCCGGGATAATCTCTTGGAGCGAGAGCGATGTTAATATTCTCCGCGTTTGGCGTGACGGGAGTGGCTTCAGAATAATGAGAAACATTGTCATAGAACTCGCCAATATATCCTTCGGCGCGGGTGAATATCGTGAAAGGAATTTCAGGGAGGTTCTCCAGAGTATAGTTGCCTGCGTCATCCGTAAAAGTCCTGCGAAATACCCAGCGATGGAACCACGGGGCTCCTGAATTATGTCCAATGGCCAAAACAGAAGCGTCGCCTATGGGCAATCCGGTCGAATCATCAGTTACCGTTCCGCTTATGGTACCATTAAACGGGGGAGGCGGAGGCGTTAATGCAAAATTAATATCCGTTACATTGCCGCCGTCGGGTACCACAACGGTGTCAGGATATATTGCCGGCTCAAATCCCCATTTGTAAGCATGTACGCGATAATCGGCTGGAATCAGGTTCTCAATTGTATACGCTCCCGTTTCGTTTGTCCACGCTGCTCTGCCAAAATAACTGTCGTATCGTCTTGCAATGACCTTCGCGTGATTCAACGGAGCGCCTGCTGTGTCCGTTACCATGCCTGAAATAGAACCGAAATTGAAGCTAGTCAGCGCGAAATCTATATCCACAGTATAACCGGTTTCCGCAACGAAAACAAGGGTCGGATACTCTTCCAGCAAATATCCTTCGTCAACCGCCTGGACCCTATATTCGCCAGGTGGAGTTTCTATATCGTAGTCGCCGTTAGCATCGGTATATGCCATTCGATGATGCCAATGATTAACATTAAACGCCATAACTCTGGCGCCTTCGATAGGATTGCCGGTTGCTAAATCTGTAACAGTACCGGATATTCCGGTTGGCACAACAACCGTTAACGCGATATCTATTCCCGAAGTATCGTTACCGTCTATCTCAACAGGATTTGGATATTCACCGGGGAAATAACCCTCTTTATGAGCGGTAACTGTATAGTTCTCCGGCGCTAATTCATCGACGCTATAACTTCCGTCGGCCCCCGTTTCAGCAAAATGATAATTCCAGAATCCGGCACCCCGAACAACCACGCCTGCGCCTTCAATAGGAGCACTGGTTGAAGCGTCAGTAATTACTCCCGAAATTGATCCATAAACTATTGGAATTTCATGAAGATAAATGTCGATACCATTATGGGCATCATCATTGACCAATATAGTATCGGGATATTCTCCTTCGGACCACCCGATTTTTGTTGCGGTAACTACATACGAACCGGGCGGTAAATGGTTAATATAATAGTGGCCGCCCCATCCCGAATGCACGGTTTTTTCAAATGGATCGCCCACAACGCGAGTAGCGGTTACGCTTGCCATCATAATACCATTGCCGGTGCTGTCATCCAGGACATCGCCTGAAATCCTTCCGCTCGGGTATTGAGCAAACGCGCATGGAATTGTTAAAAACAAAACCGCGGCTACCAGTAATAATTTTTTCACGGACATTCCTCCCAGATTAAAAGGTTCATTATTTTCAAAATCATTTTCTTTGACACATCTTTATCAAAGATAGTTTAAGAACAATAAAAAATAATATATAGTTGCATTTTTGTCAAAACCAATATTACCAAAAGTGTCTTAACAGTATTGTCATTTATTTTCATTAGCAATACATAATGGCGTGTTAAATGTTGAAACCTTTTTTAATTTTCATGCAAAACGTCGCAACCTATTTAATATCCGTGAGTTGGAGATATTCTATCCCTTGTCTGCCATTTGATTTTTGTTCGATTGAATCGATCACATTAGGTGTCGATAAAAAGATATAGGGATATGGCGACTAAAGTTTTCAGAAAAAGGATCGGGGAACTGCTTGTTGACAGCGGGGCTATTACCGATGAGCAGCTAAAAACTGCGCTGGAAAAGCAAAAAACAAGCGGTCAAAGGATTGGGCAGGTGTTGATTTCCCTTGGAATGATTTCCGAGGAAAAGCTAATTCAAATTACCGCGCAAAAGCTTGAAATTCCCTTGATAAGCTTAACCGATATGGTTATCGATCATGGTGTAGCGCTTGCTATTCCGGCGGAGATGGCCAGAAAACATCTTATGATTCCCATTTTCAATATCGGTAAAACGCTGACGGTCGCGGTTTACGACCCTCTTGATTTTATAGCATTGGACGAACTGGCATATCATACAAAGATGGAAATCAAAAGGGTGGTTGCTTCCAAATCCGATATCGAGGCGACAATTGAAAAGGTATATTCGATAGGCGAAGCCGTAGATAAAGTTGTTGAAGGATTAAAAACTGAAAACATAGCGGTGGATGTTGATGAGATCGAGTTAGATCAACATGCGGACCTCACCAGCGACATGCCGGTGGTTCAGCTTGTAAACATGATTATATACAGAGGCATAAAAGGCAAAGCGTCCGATCTTCACCTCGATCCGAATGAGGGGGGATTGCGGGTGCGATTTAGGATTGACGGCCTTATGCAAGACATAGCTATGCTTCCGAGATCTCTTATAACCGGCGCCATTTCTCGAATAAAAGTAATGTCCAGCATGGACGTTTCAGAAAAAAGGCTGCCCCAGGACGGCAGGTTCCAAGTCCGCTTTAAGAAAGGCCTGATAGATTTTAGGGTATCATCATTGCCAACTCCTTACGGCGAAAAAATCTCAATACGTATTTTGGATAAGTCAAAGCTGATACTCGATCTTAATAAAATGGGATTTTCTGATTATAATCTTAAACTATGGCTTGAGCTGATTAAAAGACCGGAGGGCTTGATTCTAATTACCGGTCCGACCGGATCGGGAAAAACCTCAACTTTGTATGCCACATTGGCAAGAATTAGCACTCCTGTCAAAAGCGTTGTTACTGTCGAGGACCCCATAGAATACAATCTTCCGCTAATAACGCAGGTCCAGATTAACGAAAAAGCGGGATTGACATTTGCGTCGGCCCTGAGATCGATAGTTCGCCAAAACCCCGATATAATAATGGTGGGTGAAATTAGGGACCTCGCTACGGCGGAGATTTCAGTTAGGGCCTCAATGACCGGCCATCTTGTTTTTTCGACATTGCACACATCCGACGCGCCCGTAGCCATAAGCAGGCTGGTTGATATGGGCATTGAACCGTATCTTGTTTCAACGTCGATATCGGCAGTGCTGGCGCAACGATTAGTTCGAGTACTTTGCGAAAATTGTAAAACAGAGATTAAAGACCCTGACCGGCCCACGAAAGACCTTTTGGAAAGGTATAAAGTATCTGGAATTATTTACAAGCAGGTGGGTTGTCCCAAATGCAGCCTTTCAGGATATTCAGGAAGAACCGCTATTAACGAGCTATTAATATCAACCCCTGAGATTCAAGAATTGGCCAATAGAAAGGCGCCCCATGTTGAGCTCCGTCGACAGGCCTTAAGGGATGGCCTTGTATCGCTTCGCGCCGACGGTCTCGCGAAAGTCGCCGACGGAATTACTACTATCGATGAAGTCGTCAGAGTATCTCATGATGATGATACCTCGTTAAACAATTTAGACAAAACCGGAACATCTATACTTGAGCAGATCAATGGCTAATAAGTATAAGTTTACCGCAGTTTCAAGAGACGGGGCCAGATCAGGGGGGATAATCGAGGCAGATGATGAATCAAAAGCGGCTTTGGCGATCAGCTCCAGCGGGCTAATACCATTAAAACTTAGAAAATTATCCAACACAGGATCGGGCCTAGGCGTTTTTTTTAAGCCCCAAATAAGTTCTGATAATCTCGCCATATTAACTAGAAAAATGTTGACTCTAAATAAAGCCGGAATTCCGCTTTTAAGCGCCTTCGATATTATTATTTCTGATCAAGAGGACGTTAAACTCTCGGCTGTATTACAGGATGTACGTAAATCCATCGAGGGAGGAAACAGTCTCACCGAAGCATTTGAAAAACATACCGGCTATTTTCCCGAGCTGTATATAAGCACAATCAGAGCGGGGGAGGAGTCAGGCTCATTAGACATAATGCTTGGGCGGGCATCGGAATTGATCGAACGTGAAATGAAAATAAAAGAAAGCATTAAAACTGCGGTCAGATATCCATCCTATGTAGTGATTACAATCTGTTTGGCGTTTATGGTTGTAATAACTTTTGTAATTCCCAAATTCAGCGGGTTTTATTCATCTTATGGGGCGGAATTGCCATGGGCAACTCGTTTTTTAATAGGCTTAAATCACTTTATTAGCCAAAACTGGCTATTGATGGCAGTTGCGATTCCCTTGTTTTTTGCAGGTTTGTGGCGGATAAAATTAACGAATTGGGGAAAAAGAATAACTGATTACATCGCTATTAACGCTCCAATTATTGGCAAATTAATCGTTAAAACAATATTAGCCCGATTTTGCTATATATTATCGACCTTGCTTGCGGCCGGTCTTCCGCTCACACAATCCTTGAAAATTCTTCAAACTTCCCTCGCAAATTATTATTTTTCTAAAGTAATGCTGGAAATGGGCGAAAAATTAAAGGGAGGGGAAGATATTGTATCGCCAATGCGGTCTTTTAAACATTTCAGCCCGATGACAGTTCAGATGTTTTCTATAGGGCTGGAATCAGGTTCTTTGGAATCAATATTATTGGAAATGGCAAGACATTACGATTCTGAAATCGAGAATGACACCAAAAAGCTAACGAGCCGAATTGAGCCCCTATTGACTTTGCTTATAGGAATCGCCGTTCTTATTCTTGCTCTTGCTATCTTCCTGCCAATGTGGAATATGATTAACGTTTTTAAAAAATAATTTTCATTTACCAGAGGAGAGAATCATGTTTAGGAAAAACGAAGGTTTTACGCTGATCGAACTGGTTATTATTATCGTAGTTCTCGGCATTCTTGCTTCGGTCGCTATACCGCGATATAGGAATATTGTCGCCGAATCACGGGAAGCCGCCGCGAGAGGCGCTCTCGGAGCGATGAGGTCCGGAACGAGTATTTATTATGCAAATGCCGCTGTTACTACGGGGACGGCGACATGGCCGCCAATTGACAGCTTAAGAACTGTCGGGGTCGTAATGGCCCAGGAGCTTCCAAGAAATCCATATCAACTTGACGCGAACGCGCCGGATTCAATTGTAACGGGCGTGACCAAGGGGACAATTGTCGGCGCCCGGGGAGGCTGGGCATATTTAGAGGCCACCGGGGAAATCTGGCTTAATACCAGCGGAAGCGGCGAGAATAACTGGTAGAAAAGGCATGAAACGGATCAAAATAAAACCCGGGGTCAGTTATGGTTCCGGGTTTACTCTTATAGAGCTTACAATAATAATAGTGGTTTTGGGCGTTCTGGCGGCGGTAGGGATCCCAGTAATGAGCAACATGATAAATTCGTCAAAAATAAGCGCGACCATGAACGAAATGACAACTCTAAAAATATCAATTGTCGGGAAAGTGTCATCCGGTATCATACGCGGGTACGAGAATGATGTTGGTACAGCGCCGCCCAATCTTCAGGGTCTGTTTACGAAACCAGGGGGCGTTTCAAATTGGAACAGATTTACAAAAACCGGCTGGAACGGGCCGTATATCGATGGGGATGACGGAGAATATCTAAAAGACGCTTGGAGCATAGATTATGTATATGATTCAGGAGGACGGACTATTAAAAGCGTCGGCGGAGCGGATACTATCACGGTATCGTTTTAGGAATAATTATGAAACAGAACGGTTATACATTAATTGAGATCGTGATAGTGGTTGTTATTATTGGGATACTTGCCAGTATTGCCAGCCAGTCTTTTAAGACGACCGAAGATAACAGGCGTTTTGAAGATACGGCCTCTGAGATGGAAGCATTGGCAAGGGCCATTGTCGGAGATCAAAGATTGATTACAAATGGCTCCCGAACCGATTTCGGATATGTCGGCGATGTGGGGGCCCTACCGAACAGCCTTGATAATCTGATTGCAAATCCCGGCGGATATTCCACGTGGAAAGGGCCGTATATTCGCGGCAACTTCAATGAAAATACCGAGGATTACAAACGGGACGCATGGAACAATCTCTATACGTATACGGGCAACGTAACAATAAGCTCAAACGCCGACGGAAACACCGTTACTAAACAACTCGCGAATTCAAGCGCCGATTTAACATCAAACAGTATACAGGGAATAGTCCGGGATAAATCAGGACTGCCGCCTTCCGACAGCGCGTCTAATGTAACAATTACTGTTTATTATCCTAATGGTTCGGGTTCAATGACAAGTTCATCTACGACGCCTTCCGCGTCGGGCGAATTTTCATTTAATGGCGTTGTTCCAATCGGAATTCATCAAATCAGGGCGGTAGTTTCAGGTGTTGATGACACAACATCAAGATATTTGGCAATAAATCCCGCGTCGGTTACTCTGGCAGGGCTGAGGTTCGCTTCGGATTTATGGGGGAGCAGCGGCGGCGGAAGCGCCAATATTGAATATGTAACCGGTTCGGCCATTGTATCCGGGCAGGGAAATAGGAATATCGAATTTGACATTATAAATTCCGGCGCGGCATCGGCAACTATTACTTCTTTGATCTTAACCTATGTCTCGACGCCCGCGGCGTACTACCAAAAAATAAATTGGAATATAGCAGTAGCCTATAATAATCCGAGGCTTGGCAGCGGTGAAACCGCGAATTTGAGCTCATCACAAACGATTAATCCATCTGAGACAGTCACAATAAGTTTTGATACTTTCAGAGACTCTCAAGGAGGAGGAGGATCAATCGTCGATATGTCCGGCGTAAATTTTCAATTGGAATTTTCAACCGGGGATATAATTACTTTCTCAACCCCATAGAAAATTATGAGAATAACCGAACAAAATACAGGCTTTACTTTAATCGAATTAATTTTAATTATCGTAATAATCGGAGTTGTAGCTTCAATAGCCATTAAATCGCTTGGGCCAGCCATGGATCAGGCAAGGGAAGAAGCCACAATGCAGGAAATGGACGCGTTGGCTGAAGCTATAATCGGCAATAAAGACCTGATAACGGACGGTGTCCGTGTTGATTTCGGATATG
>CAZKYQ010000095.1:7001-10167 GCA_964556975.1 uncultured Ignavibacteria bacterium | reverse complement strand
TCGAAAAATCAAGGTTTTTCAATAATTATGTCCGAAAAATGGGGATGGTAAAAAATAATTAAACATTATTAATGGAGCGGGAACCCTTTTAATTGCATTTAAGTTTACCGAATATGATATTATAAATAATGAGCTGAAGAAAAAGTAACTGTGAAATAATAAAGGACTTAACTTATGATCGTAGGAGTTGTCAAAGAAACATTTCCGGGAGAAAAGCGGATCGCGCTTATCCCGATGAATATTGCCCAGTTTAAAAAAGCCGGATTGGATATAATTGTCGAATCCGGGGCGGGAGATGCCGCCGGATATCCTGATTCGGCGTTTGAGGCGAAGGGCGCGAAAATTGTTGGAAGCCGCGCCGAGGTTTTTTCGTCGGCTGATCTAATTCTGTATGTGCGCGGGCTGGGCGCCAATCCAGATGTAGGCAAAGAAGATCTTGAGCTGATGAAATCGGGGCAGGTGTTAATCGGGCTTTTTGAGCCTCTCAGCGAGCCGGGTTCTATCAAGCTTCTGGCCGATAAAGGCGTAACCGCTTTTTCAATGGAACTGATGCCCCGCATAACCCGCGCGCAAAGCATGGATACGCTGTCGTCAATGGCAACCATTGCCGGATACCGGGCTGTATTGCTTGCGGCTGAGGCGCTGCCCAAGATGTTTCCCATGATGATGACCGCGGCAGGTACTATAGCTCCGGCCCATGTTTTTGTGGTCGGCGTAGGAGTCGCCGGCTTGCAGGCGATAGCCTCGGCAAAAAGAATGGGCGCGGTCGTGCAGGCGTACGATGTTCGTCCGGCGGTTAAAGAGCAGGTCGAAAGTCTTGGCGGAAAATTTGTCGAAATGGACCTCGATACCGGAGACTCCGAAACCAAAGGAGGCTACGCCAAAGAGATGGGTGAAGAATTCATACGCAAACAGCGAGAGATGATGACAAAGGTTGTCGCGGCAAATGATATAGTGATTACGACCGCCGCTATTCCCGGCAAAAAAGCTCCGATTTTGCTAACCGCCGACATGGTTCGAGGAATGCAACCCGGTTCGGTTGTTGTTGATTTGGCCGCCGAAAGAGGAGGCAATTGCGAATTGACAAAAGCAGGGGAGACGGTCATCGAGCGCGGCGTTCGAATTCTCGGACCGGCAAACATGCCCGCTGACGTTCCATATCACGCCAGCCAGATGTATTCCAAAAACCTCGCCAATTTTGTTTCGCTTTTGGTGAAAGACGGAGCGATGCAAGTCGATTCCGATGATGAAATTATTAAAACGACCATGATAACTCACAATGGCAATATCATATCGCCGAACAGTAAATGAAAAGGTTGAAGCCTGTTTTGAAGGAGAAAAAATAAATGGAAATATTTGTAACAGTACTCACGATTTTCGTGCTGGCGATATTCGTCGGTTTCGAGATCATCGCTAAAGTGCCGCCTACGCTGCATACGCCGCTTATGTCCGGCTCGAACGCGATATCCGGCATAACGATTATAGGGGCGCTGGTATTGGCTGGACAGATCGGCAACCCTCAGCTTTCGAAAATCCTGGGGTTGATAGCCGTAATTTTCGCAACCATCAATGTCGTCGGCGGTTTTCTGGTAACCGACCGCATGCTCAAAATGTTCAAAAAGAAATAGGGGCCTTGTATGTTGAATCAGAATATTATCAATTTGGCCTATGTTTTGGCGGCGGTACTGTTCATATACGATCTCAAATGGATGTCGCATCCCCGTACCGCGGTCAAGGGAAATAGAATCGGAGTATTGGCGATGCTGATCGCCATTGCCGCAACCATGCTCAGCGGCAATCTCGAATTTCATTATATCATAATCGGTATCGCTATCGGATCGGTAATCGGCGCGGTTGCGGCTATGAAAGTCGCTATGACCTCAATGCCTGAGATGGTCGGGCTTTTCAACGGTTTCGGCGGCGGAGCGTCGGTTATGGTAGCGGGGGCCGCCTTGATCGCCGCCATGTCGAGCCTGTCGGGGGGCGGCAACGAGGCTGATATGCAGATGAAAATCGCGACGGTTGCCTCGGGCATAATCGGCTCCGTTACGTTTTTCGGAAGCTATGTGGCTTTTGGCAAGCTCGCCGAATTTCTTGCCGTGAAATGGAAACTTCATTTTTGGCAAAAGATTATCAAATACGGTTTTTCATTGCTTGTTGTCGCGGGAGGAACTTGGTATAGCATCTCACAAGGAATTTCCACGCTATCGATTGGCATAATAATTTCGGCGGTCCTTATCGGATCGATTTTGCTTCTGAAAAGCGGCCGATTCCCAGGAATGAACCTGTTAAAAAGTTTCTGCGGATTAGCGGTCGTAGTTTTGGGAGTGATGGTTGTCTTAAATCCGGCCAATACGCTTCTATTCTGGTTGTTGGTCGCGGTTGCCGGCATTTTGGGCGTTGTACTGACGATTTCCATAGGCGGCGCGGACATGCCTGTTGTGATCGCGCTTCTGAACTCGTATTCCGGCCTGGCTGCGACAGCGACCGGTTTTGTTATAAACAACAACGTGCTGATTATTGCCGGATCGCTGGTTGGGGCATCAGGTTTGATACTCACTAAAATTATGTGCAAAGCTATGAATCGTTCTTTAGCGAATGTTCTGTTCGGCGCGCTTGGCCCGACAGCGGACACGCCCGATGCCGATGAGGTTTACAAGACTGTCAAATCAACCTCCGCCGATGAAATCGCCATGTTATTAGAGACGGCGCAAAAAGTTGTCATTGTGCCGGGATACGGCATGGCGGTATCGCAGGCACAGCACGCAGTCCGCGATTTCGCGAACCTTATCGAATCAAAGGGAGCCGAGGTCGAGTTCGCCATACATCCGGTGGCGGGACGCATGCCCGGCCACATGAACGTGCTTTTGGCCGAGGCTGATATCCCTTATGACAAGCTCAAAGAGATGGATGAAATAAACCCGTCCCTTGCGCAAACCGACGTTGCCATAGTGCTTGGCGCCAACGATGTTGTCAACCCTGTGGCCCGCACCGACCCGAACAGCCCCATAGCCGGAATGCCCATTATCAACGTTGATAAGGCCCGGACTGTTGTGGTTATCAAACGTTCGTTGAGCCCCGGATTTGCCGGCATACCCAATCCGCTTTTCGCGATGGAGAATACGCTGATGTTTTTCGGCGACGGCAAGAAAGCCATACAGGATTT
>CAZKYQ010000095.1:0-6901 GCA_964556975.1 uncultured Ignavibacteria bacterium | reverse complement strand
CGATGGAGAATACGCTGATGTTTTTCGGCGACGGCAAGAAAGCCATACAGGATTTAATCGCCGCGGTTAAAGAGGGGTAAAATTTAGTACTGCGGGAACTGTGATTCCCGCAGCCAATATGTATCGGGAATCATAGTTCCCGATACACAACAAAACAGCATTGCCGTAGGTCGCGGTTTTGAATCCCGCCTTGGCGGGAGAGAAACCCGACAAAACTCGTGGCGTCAGGTCGCCGTACCTGACGCCATTTTTACAATCAGGTTGAGATATTATATAGGGGCGAGGTCACCTCGCCCCTTTGTCATTCCCGAAATCTCTGATCGGGAATCCATGAGGGGTGGCAGCGATGGGTGGCATGCTTTTCACCCTGGTTGCGAAACGCTGCTTCGCAACCCATATCTTTTTTCGCGCAAAAAATGATTACCAAGCAGGCGCTTGGCAACCAGAAGAAAATTTACGTGGTCGGCGGACGTCCTCGTCTGCCGACACAGGCATTGGCGCACCGGGAGGTACGCCAACCACAAAAATCATGAGGGAGGAAGAATAGATACCGGATCAAGTCCGGTATGACAGGGTATAAAGGACTTTGTCGGGTTTTATGCGCCCTATGGCCCGGATAAACCCAACCTGTCTCCTAATATTAATAATAACGCGTA
Source organism: uncultured Ignavibacteria bacterium (assembly GCA_964556975.1). Taxonomy (GTDB): domain Bacteria; phylum Zixibacteria; class MSB-5A5; order UBA10806; family UBA10806. The sequence continues at coordinate 6,245 of CAZKYQ010000095.1, read as the reverse complement.
AATAAATCATTTTAGACAGCCCCGTAACTTCTGGGCTACGTAACTTCAATCAAGCTGGTAATCCAGTACTTGAACTAATCCCCATTTTATCTTATATTCGCCTTTCAGCGAGCGCGGCTTGCCGTGATCGCGAATTGGCTCTTGTCGGGTTTTTCTCCTCGACAGACTTTAAACCCGACCCACAACTTCTGTCGGAAGCGCAGGGCTTCCGACCTACAATTGATTGCTTTAATCTCTGAAAGGGTAATTGATGTCTGTACTCAGTAATTTCTACAAAGGTGATTCGGTAGCGCTGGCCAGAGTCATCACTCATATCGAAAACCGCGGGACCGAAACAGACAGGATACTCGCCAAGCTTTACCCCAAAACCGGCAATTCCCTCTCAATCGGCGTAACCGGTCCGCCCGGAGCGGGCAAATCGACCCTTGTCGATAAGCTTTGCGCCATGTTCACCGACCAAAACAAATCCGTCGGAGTAATCGCCGTCGATCCGACATCGCCATTCACCGGCGGCGCGTTGCTTGGAGACCGGATCAGAATGCAGGATTTAACAGCCCACGAAAACATCTTCATCCGAAGTATGGCCAGCAGGGGATCGTCGGGCGGGCTGGCAGTGGCCACTTCCGAAGTCATCAAGGTAATGGACGCCTTCGGGAAAGAGATTATTCTCGTAGAAACCGTTGGCGTGGGGCAGGTGGAACTTGACGTTGCCGAGGCCTGCGATATGACAATTGTTGTTTTGGTGCCCGAATCAGGCGATTCCGTTCAGGCCTTGAAGGCCGGGTTGATGGAGATCGCCGACATATTCTGTGTGAACAAAGCTGACCGCGAAGGTTCCGGACGAATTGTCTCCGAGCTGAACATGATTTTGGACATCAAACGCGATCAAAGCGGCCGCGACTTGCAGGTAATAGCAACCGAAGCTTTAAACAATGTCGGCCTTGACCAATTAATGGAGAAAATAGAAAGTGAATGGAAATGGTTAAAAACCGGCGATAATTTCCCGAAACATCGCAGAAGAAAAATCCGTTACGATATAATGAAAACCGTGGAGCACAGGCTGAAAACGAAACTTCGAAAAGATATCTTGTCTGAAGAGAACCTATCTTCTTATATTGAGGACATATTCAATGGGCGCGGCAACCCTTACGATCTTGCCCGGCGCTTGGTCGATGGTCAAAAATGAGGAATAAAATGGAAAAATCTACACAAAATAAAGCCCGAAAATCATCTTCCGCAAAATGGCAGGAGGAGTTTGAAAAATCGGCGCCGTCTAAAGACAAGAAATTTATGACAACTTCATCCCGCCCCATTAAGCCGCTTTATACGCCTGAGGATTCCGCGGGAACCGATTTCGATAAAGATATCGGTTATCCGGGGCAGTACCCCTATACTCGCGGTGTTCACGCCTCCATGTATCGTAGAAAAATGTGGACTATGCGGCAGTTCTCCGGTTTTGGCGCTCCCAAGCAAACAAACGAAAGGCTGCATTTTCTATTGAGCAGGGGCCAGACTGGTCTATCGGTGGCGTTCGATTTGCCGACTTTAATGGGCTACGATTCCGATTCGGCCCGTTCTGTTGGAGAAGTCGGTACTTGCGGGGTGGCGGTTGATACTCTCAATGATATGGAAATAATTTTCGACGGTATCCAGCTTGATAAAATCTCAACATCAATGACAATTAATTGCACGTCGACTATCCTTTTAGCAATGTATATTGTAATCGCCGAAAAACAAGGCGTGCCATCGCACAAGCTAACCGGTACATTGCAGAACGATATTTTAAAAGAATATATCGCCCAGAAAGAATGGATATATCCGCCCGAACCTTCAATCAAGCTTATTACTGACATGATGGCTTTTTGCGCGGAACATGTTCCCAAATGGAATACGATTTCCATATCCGGCTATCATATAAGAGAAGCAGGATCTACAGCCACTCAGGAGTTGGCGTTTACTTTGGCCGATGGTTTTGCCTATGTTGAAGCGGCAATTGAATCAGGTCTGGATGTCGATACTTTCGCGCCAAGGCTTTCGCATTTTTTCAATTCACATCTTGATTTCTTTGAAGAGATCGCCAAATACCGCGCCGCCCGGCGAATATGGGCGCGGCACATGAAAGAGAAATACAAAGCGAAAGACCCCCGCTCATGGCTGATGAGGTTCCATACTCAGACAGCAGGTTGTTCCCTGACCGCCCAACAGCCTGAAAACAACATAGTCCGTACAGCTTATCAAGCGTTAGCAGGGGTTTTGGGAGGCACTCAATCGTTGCATACTAATTCAATGGACGAGACATACGCTCTGCCCTCCGAAAAAGCTGTATATATATCGCTTCGCACTCAACAGCTGTTGGCCTGCGAAACCGGAGTCGCCAATACAATCGATCCTCTGGCAGGGTCATATTTTGTTGAAAGCTTAACCAATGAAATCGAGCGCGAGGCCGAAGAGTACTTTGTTGAAATTGAAAAAAGGGGCGGAGTTCTTAAATGTATCGAAGAAGGCTACTTCCAGCGCGAAATCGCCAAGGCCGCTTACCGATATCAGAAAGAGATCGAGAAAAAAGAACGGATTATTGTCGGTATCAATGATTATGTTGAAGAGAGCGAGAAAGTAGAGATCCCGATTCTCAAAATTGATGAACAGGTCGAAAAAGAACAAATCGCGTCTTTGAAAAAAGTAAAAGCCGGTCGCGATAGTGACAGGGTTAAGACTTGCCTTGCCGAATTGAAAAAGGCTGCCGAGAGTGGCGCTAACCACATGCCGCCGCTTCTGGATTGTGTTCGTTGCTATACAACGGAAGAGGAAATTACATCAGTATTAACGGAGGTCTATGGCACTTACATTGAGCCGCCGTTGATATAGGAATTTTAACCTACAATTACAAACCGTAGGCGGGTAGCTTGTCTCCCCGCGGATTCTCTATAGACTTTATGAGCGTTGAATAACTGCAAGAACTCTTTGAAGTCCTGCTGTATTTCCATAATGTTGTCTCCTCAGTAATTCAACCGCTTCAATGCGTTCTTGTGGGGATTTCGACAGCCAATAGGCCAAATCCGCTTTTATAGAATTGTCGTTTAAGCTGCTTTTTTTAATGACTTTTTTTATCACCGCATCTCCATGATATTTAACATTATTATATTATTATCGGCAGTTCAAGTCAATAGTATTACTTCATTTAAATAAGCATCAGGCCCGGCGGCCTGCCGCCGCAGATGAAAGAAAATATCGATATCGCGGGGGCGTTCATACGGATCCGTAGGATTGAAAAAAACGCCGTTGTTGCCAAACCGGCCTTGACAAAGTATGCGAATTTGTTTGACTTTTTCTCTGTTAATTATTATGCTTGAGTGAGATGAAATTAAGGGCCCTTACAATTTTCCTAATTCTCGCGTTGGCAGTTTTTTCGGGCTGCTCAAAGGATGATTCTTCTTTGCATGCGCCGGTATATTATGATGGCAAAATAAGTATCAGCAATCAATCAGGCGTAAGAATCAGACTTCTGGAATTTACCCAAACGCGGGGCGAGCAAGAGTACAGCTATCTTCTTGATAGATCGCTACATAGCGGTTTTGAGTTTTTCTTTAAGAATATGCTTGATGGAGGAGATTCTGATATTTTCCCCGGTGGAGACGCAGTATTTGTTCATTACATTGCGGATATACCCGATCCGGAATACCCATCGAGGCCGTTATTTACTCATACTATTGGACATACGATTAACGGGGTGGTCGTGTATTATATCAAGGCGGGCGGTCATTTTAGCCTGAGCCCATAATATATCTGACTTCTTCAATCTCTTTTTTCATTCTCCATATTGCTAATTGAAAAATAAAATATTATATTCTTTGTTTGAAAATGTTTGTTTGGGAACCACTTTAAAATAACAGGGAACTGTAATGAACCGAAAATATCGAATTTTATTAGCGAAACCCGGGCTTGATGGCCATGACCGGGGCGTTAAGATTATTGCTGCCGCTTTACGGGACGCCGGTTTTGAAATTATTTATACCGGTTTGCGTCAAACAAGCGAACAAATTATCGCCGCGGCGATCCAGGAAGACGTGGATGCCGTCGGTTTATCAATCTTATCAGGCGCACACATGACTCTCTTCCCATTAGTTTTAAATGGATTAAAGAACGGTGGCGCGGATCATATCTTACTTTTTGGAGGAGGGATTATCGCCGACGAAGACATAAAAAAATTACTGGCCTTAGGCGTAGGAAAACTATTTACGCCGGGGGCCACTACTAAAGAAATTATTGACTATCTGCGCGAAGCCTTGCCAAAGATAAAAAAAGATGAGAAAATTATTTGATTACAATACTAACAATTCATTCATAAAGTGAGGGAACATGATTCGTTACAATGTTAATGACAGTCAGCAGGCCATTAGAGACATGGTGGCCGAATTCGCAAAAAAGCATATTGAGCCGATATCAAAAGAACTTGACCATCGCGATGATCCCGACCGTTTCGCCATGGATATCTATAAAACTCTTGGGAAAAATGGTTTTATCGGCATGTGCATGCCTAAGGAATATGGCGGCGGCGGCATATCAGCCATAGAATATGCCACATTGACAGAAGAACTTTGCTTTTATGATCCGGCGATCTGCTTGCTCAGTTCTGTTGCTGAATTAGCGACATATCCAATCTATCATTTCGGGAGCGAAGAGCAGAAAAAAAAGTATGTCCCCAAATGCGCCTCAGGCGAATGGATACCGTCCTTTGTTTTGACGGAACCGGATGCGGGTTCTGATGCTCTCAATCAGAAAACTTCGGCTAAGCTTGAGGGCGATGAGTTCGTAATTAACGGCGAAAAGATTTTTATCATGCACGGCGATGTTGCGGATATCATGGTTGTATTTCTGAAATACGGCGGCGATGATGACAGCCAAAAAGCATCGCGGAAAATTTCGGCCATCTTAGTGGAAACCAAAAAAGACGGCAAACCTATTCCCGGATTAAAAACAGCTACGCTAAAAAAGAAAATGGGCATGAGGGCCGCCACAACCGGGCGTATCTGGTTTGATAACGTCCGCGTACCTAAAGAAAATCTCTTAGGCGGAGTTGGCAAAGGTTTCAAAATTGCCATGAACACATTGGATGGCGCAAGAGTGGGCGTAGCGGCGCAGGGGCTTGGCCTGGCGGAAAGGGCGCTGCATGAATCGATTGATTACGCAAAGAAAAGAATCTGTTTCGGCCAGCCTATTGGCAAGTTTCAGGCTATCCAGTGGATGATCGCCGATATGGCAACTCAAATCGAGGCCGCTCGTATGCTGACTTATAAGGCGGCGCAAATGCAGGAAAGAGGCGAAAAGTTTTCAATAGAAGCCGCGCAGGCAAAACTGCATTGTACCGAAACAGCCAAATTCTGTGTCGATCGCGCTATGCAGATACATGCCGGTTACGGATATATCGGCGAGTTTTCGATCATTGAAAAACTCTACCGCGATCAGAGAATAATGGAAATCTATGAAGGAACATCGGAAGTCCAAAGGCTCGTGATTGCCGGAAGCATGCTGAGGTAATTTAAGGGGCCTCGGCCCCTTTTTTAATACTGAATAGATTTGGACGCAGGATTATGAAACTCGGCGATATTGAATTAATCTCAATTTTAGAGAACTCGTTTTACCTTGACGGCGGCGGAATGTTCGGCGTTATCCCAAGAGTAATTTGGGGCAGACTGGTTGAGTACGATGAAAACAATCTTATCAGGCTTGATCTTAATCCTCTTCTGGTTAAAACAAAAAACGAAAATATTGTCATCGATACCGGTTTCGGCGATATCCTAAACGAAAAACAACAAAAGATGTACTCCTTATCCGGCCTTACAAAATGGGATGATGAATTATCAAAACACGGCCTAAAACCGGATGACATTACCGCGGTTATTCTCACTCACGCCCACGCCGACCACGCCATGGGTGCGCTTAAACTCGGTTCCGACGGTAAACCTGAACTCCGATTCCCAAACGCTAAAATCTATATGCAGAAGCGCGAATGGCAAGACGCTATGAATCCCAACGAACGAACCGCCGCAACCTATTTTGTCGATAACCTGAGAATATTCGAGGAGACGGGAAAATTAGAATTATTGGATGGCGACGGGGAGATATTCAAAAATATTTCGGGGATATTCAAGCAATTATTACTAAGAAGGAAATGATTTGGTTCGATGGAAATGAATTAGTAATTCAATTCAAAGGAGTTAAAACTCTTGATGAAACAACTTATAGAG
>CAZKYQ010000094.1:0-10188 GCA_964556975.1 uncultured Ignavibacteria bacterium | reverse complement strand
AAAATCGTCGCTTGTTTTGCCATTAAAATTCTGCCGGTGTTATCTCTAATATTGGCAAGTTCTTTTTTATTGGCTGCAGAAGTAAATCGCCTGATTATTGCGGGAATCAACATTCTGTAACTATTCTTAAACATTCTTTAATTTATCAATTTTAAGAGATTATTGTCAACGAAAAAGCCCCCGACACGCGGGGGCTTCATTCTACAAATTAAATTCTCGTTTAGTTATTTTCTGATTCGGCTTCGGATTCAGACAGATCGGAGCCATTTTCACCGCTCTCGCCTGATTGAACTTTATCTTCCTCGACGGCCAATTTTTCGGTTTCGTTTTGGCCCTCGTCATCTCCGGATTGCTCGGTCGGGGCTTCGGCTTGAATTTCCGCTTTTTCTTCGGTCTCTTCAGATTTAGATTCGGAGGTTTGTTCAGTCTGGTCCGAGACTGGTTTCTCGGTTTCGGGGGGCGTCTCTATTGCTTGTTCTGATTCCGGTTCCGCTTTCACCGCAGAATTGGTTATTTGCTCATTGTTTTCAATCAGATCTTCAACAACGATCTCCTTCGTAGGATGGGCAGCAAGATAAGCTTCTATATCTTCCTGCTCCCTGCCCGAAAAATAAGCATTGACTGAAAGCACGATCCGCCTGTTCCCGGAATCGAATTCGATGACTCTCAATGGTATCTCGTCCCCCTCGGAAAAAGCTTCCAGCGGCTTTTTAATATCGGTTTTGCCAAGTTGGTTCGTGGGCACGAATCCTTCGACATCGCCTGTGGCAAGGTTTACGATAACTCCCCGGTCGAGAAGCCTGACAATATTACCCATTGTTTCAGTATTGACAGCAAACTGTAATTCGAGATCCGGCCAGGGATCAGGCTTAACCTGCTTATGGCCAAGAGAAATCCGTCTGTTTTCTTTATCGATGCCTAAAATGGCCACATCTACAACATCACCTTTTTTCATAATTTCAGACGGGTGTTGAATACGTTTGGTCCATGACATATCGGAGATATGCACAAGTCCGTCTATGCCGTCCTCAACTTCGACAAATGCTCCAAATGTTGTCAGGTTTCTGACCTTTCCGGCAACTTGCGTTCCAATTGGATAACGAAGATCAAGAGTTTCCCATGGATCCGGTTCAAGTTGTTTTAGTCCAAGGGATATCTTTTCATTCTCCTTATCAATGGAAAGGACAATTGCTTCTACACTGTCCTGAACATTTATCAACTTGGACGGGTGTTTAATATGCTGTGTCCAGGACATCTCTGATATGTGAATAAGGCCCTCAATGCCTTTTTCCAGCTCAATAAAAGCCCCATAATCGGTAATTGAGACAACGCGGCCAATTATTTTACTGCCAACCGGGAATTTTTCTTCAACCTTTTCCCAAGGATAAGGCGTAAGTTGCTTTAGTCCCAAAGATATCCTGTTATTTGATTTGTCAAAATCCAGAATTTTCACATCTATTTCCTGGCCAAGCTGGACTACTTCCGAAGGATGGCTGATTCTGCCCCAAGACATATCTGTTATATGTAAAAGCCCGTCAATACCGCCAAGATCAATAAACACTCCGAAATCAGTAATGTTCTTTATTATACCTTTACGGACCTGACCGGGCTCAACTTCCTCTAATAATTTTTCGCGCAAATGCTCCCGCTGCTCTTCTAAAACCACTCTTCTCGATACGACAATATTGCGGCGGCTCTTATTGATTTTGATAATTTTCAATTCCATGACCGTCTCGATCAAAGCATCGAAATCAGGCACCTGCCTGAGCGCAATCTGAGAACCTGGCAAAAACGCGTCAACACCGAAAAGATCAATCACCATTCCGCCTTTTATCCGGCGAACAACCCTGCCCTTGACAGAATTGCCGGCATCATGAGATTCCTTAATATTATCCCAAACTCTCATAAAATCTGCTTTTTGCTTTGATAGAACAAGCTGGCCGTCGTTGTTCTCAATCGCGTCGAGAAACACCTCGATCTCTTCTCCAACCTGAACATTTACAGGCGGCGTGAATTCCGAGATCGGTATGATGCCTTCAGATTTAAAACCAACATCAACAATAATATCATCGCGAGTAACGCCCAATACCGTACCGGTGACAATCTCGCCTTCTTTAATATCGTGGAGGGTTTTATCATACATCTCCATCATTTGTTCAAATTCTTCAGGCGAATACTCTTGAGTTTCGATATCCTCAGCCGTTAAAATAGGCTCAATATCGATTTTTTCAGCTTTTACACGCGCGGTTTTGGTCCTGGTTTTTCTTGTAGTGGTTTTTTTTGTTGCTACTTTTCTCGCTTTTTCAGCGGCTTTTTTCGCAGTAGCCTTAACACGGGAACTTGCCCTTGTTTGAGCTGTCTTACTTTTAGCACCACCTCCTGTCTTTGATTTTTTAGCAGTAGCTTTTTTTGCCACTTTTTTCTTTGCCGGCATTAAATTAGTCCTCCTTAAATTATCATTACCCCTAAGGGCCTTCCCAACATAGTATCGGGAAAATATAGACTAGCAATATAAAAAAATATTGCAAAGAGGCAATATGTTTTTGCGTGTTTTTAGCCGGGAATACCGTTTTTTTCAGATTCCAGTTTCAACTTGGCAATCCTTTCCATCACTTCGCCGGCAATTGCTCTATACCCGTCCTTATCATCTGGCACAGATTTCACCCAATCTTTGGTAATCGGTTTGCCATATCTTACAGTTAGCCTGCGGCCGGTCAATAAGAGCTTATAATATTCTTGGGAATTCTGAATAAAAACAGGCACAATTGGCACAACTGCCGTACGGGCAAGCAATCCAATACCAGGTTTGCCCCTGCCTAATTTTCTGGTCTTGCTCCGAGTGCCTTCGGGAAACATTATTAGGGCAAAGCCATTTTCTAAAATCTCCTCGGATTTTTTAAGCGCGTTTTTGTCAAAAATGCCCCGATTTACCGGAAAAGCATTGAGGTTTTTTATTAAAAATCCAATTATAAAAATATTAAAAAGCTCCTTTTTTGCCATAAAATAGGCCGTGCGGCGGACCGAGATTCCCATTAGCGGAGGATCAATAGCGGAAATATGGTTCGAGGCCAAAATTACTCCGCCTTCTTCAGGAATATTATCGGCGTCAATAACTTTTAATCTGCAAAAGACCACCATTAAATAATGAACTAAATTCCAAACCAATTTATAAAATAAGTTCATTTTCTGTTCATTTTTTTTATCGCGAGTTCGTGTATTTTATCTATCTGATTGTTTAACGATATATTTGATGTATCTATTTCAATAGCACCATCGGCCTTTTTTAATGGAGAATATTCTCTACTCGAATCGAATATGTCTCTGGACGAAATAGAGGAAATCTGTTCTTCTATACTTGTCTTAATTCCGGAGTCTTTTAACTGCAAGCATCTTCTGGCAGCGCGAGTTTTCAAATTCGCTACAAGAAATATCTTTAAATCGGCATCGGGAAACACAACAGTTCCCATGTCTCTGCCTTCCGCTATTACATTGCCATCAGCGCCAAGTTTTCGTTGAAGATCAACCATTTTTTCTCTTACAATTTTGTATGACGAAACAAGAGATGATGCCGAATCAATCCCCGGCTCTCTTATATTGCCGGTTACGTCTTCGCCATTTAAAAATACTTTGTTCTCATCTCCGTCTTGAATAAATTTGATATTCACAGAACCCGCTATTTTATCCAAAGCTTTTTCGTGATTTAAGTCTATCCCCTCTTTTATCGCCGCCAGCGCGACACATCTATACATGGCTCCGGTATCAAGATATACAAATCCCAGTTTTGCGGCAAGCTGTTTGGCTGTACTGCTTTTCCCCGACCCCGCGGGACCGTCTATCGTGATAATGAAGCCGTTTTTCATAAACGAACAGACTCTTTCAGCCCCGCAATTTCTTTTTCGGTTAGCAGGCGATATCTTCCCGATTTCAAATTGCCCAATTCCAAATTGCCGATTGATATTCTTTTTAACGCAACAACTTTCAACCCGATAGCTCCGCACATCCTTCGTATTTGCCGTTTTCGGCCTTCATGGATTGTAATATAAAATCGGCTGTAATTATTGTTTCGGGACACCAATTCTATCGAAGCCGGCGACGTTAGACCATCATGAAGTTTTATTCCGCTTTCGAGTTTTTTAATTCCTTCATCGGAAATACTTCCCTCGCATTTTACCAGATACTTTTTATTGATCTCATATCTGGGATGGCTTAATCTGAACGCGAACTCACCATCATTTGTGAGGATTATTAGGCCGGAGCTATCATAATCCAGCCGGCCGACCGGTTTGACGATTTTTTTATATTTGCTCACAAGATCTAAAATAATCGGGCGGCCATGGTTATCTTTGCAGGTTACAATATATCCCGAGGGCTTATGGACTAAGAGATAAATATAATCATAAGAAATTGTAACCGGTTTATTGTTAAAGGTTACCTTATCTGACTCTTCATTTATAATCACGCCAAGTTGCGTAACTAATGCCCCGTTTACCGCGATCATTCCCTGCTGAATCAGGAGGTCAGCCGCCCTGCGCGATGCTATGCCGGATTTGGCAAGAAATTTATTAAGCCTCATCTGGGGATTGCGGGGAATTCTGATCTTCAGCGGGACGAGAAATAATAAGGCTTCCCGCAATATCTCCGGCATTTCCTGAATCGTCATGTTTGGGGAGCGCGGACAAATCTGAAATCCCAAAGAACTCCAGGAACTCGCGGGTTGTCTTATAAAGGATCGGTCTTCCGGGCCCATCAGATCTGCCCGCGATTTCAATAAGGCTTCTTTCAATTAGAGTGCGGGTGACTCCATCAGAATTTATTCCCCGTATTTTTTCAATATCGGCTTTTACCACCGGCTGTCTATATGCAATAATTGACAGCACTTCTAAAGAAGCCCTGGATAGCTTTACAGGCCTTGGAATTTCGGCGAGCCTATTGATAAATTTATCGTAATCAGGAAGAGTGTAATATCTATATTTGGAGCCAAATTTCTCAATACGAAAAGTTCTTCCCCATTGCGCGTATTTGGCATTCAAATTATCAATGATTCCAGAGATATGCCGTTTATTTTTTTTAAGTATTTTTCCGATTTCCCGATCCGACAGCGGTTCAGGCGACGCGAATAAAATGGCTTCTACGGCCGTTTCCGATTCATCCTCTATTATGGCCGCCAAACGATTTGCGGGAGAGTCAATTGATATTGCTTGAGAATCTTTTTCCTTGTTAGTCAATTATGCACCTATTTCAAATAAATAAATTTACCGTTTATGCTATTGTCTGATTTGCTTATTTCAAAAAAATGTATGCCGCTGGCGACATCTTTCGAAGGCGTCCATGTAAAGTTATTAAGACCAGCGGATGCTTGAATCTTTGCCTCGTAGACCTTGCTTCCGGAAATATTATAAATAGCAGCCTTATAATCTGTATCAATAGGAGAAGAAAATGATATTTGCACAGCGCCGTTAAAAGGGTTTGGAAATGCGCTGATTAGTTCAAACCGCGATGGATTTATAGCGCCGCTATTTGCTATACCCACAGCCGCGCTATCAATATGGGCGGAATATGAATATGAGGTAACGCCGCTGTTAGGCGCGCCTTCGTATAACCATACAGGCATCATAATGACTTTTTCACATCCTTTAAAATCCTCGACCACAAATGTGTTTATTATGTAATTTTGAATCAAATATATATTAAATTGCATTCCTAAGTCAGGCCTGACAGAGGCAATAACAACGCTGTGCTTATCTGGGGTAGGGTTCAAGTATTCGATTATTAACGAGCCATTTCCTAAAGTTGTATTTTGAAAAACAATATACGCGCCGGACAGGTTTTCCTGGGGAACAGGATTGGAGACCCAATCAACCGGGAAACTCCAATGTACCGCAGCCTCATAAACAGACTCTTGAAAATCCTCGCCCTCTTCATAAAAACCAGGGGCGAAATTGCCGCCGGTAAAATAATTCCATAAAATATGGGATGTGTACTCATCGTTGAATTCTATATCCATTTCGTCAAGAGTCAGATCGATAGCGTCAACCGCTAAATCAAATGAGGCGTATTTTTCCCAGCATTTTCTTATCACGGAGTTGCCATGCCGTTCGGCCAAAAACTCTGAAAAGAGCCAGGAACCATAGGTGAAAAAGCCCTGGGACTGATATAAAGATTTATGCAAATCCGGCAAATAATAATGAAGCTTGAAATATACGTCATTGATGCTGTCAAAAACCGCTTCTTCCGCCCACCCCGCTGACGATTCAAACCACCATGGAGTAACGTCAGACGAATAAACGCGATACGCGAATTGTACCGCGTGGAAATATTCATGCGCAGCCGATACTTTTAAAAACGGCAAAGGATCATCGGGATAACGAGGTGTTCGCATATCAAAACCCAGTTGGATATACGACGTATAAGCCTCTCGACCCGGATATTGAAACGATAAATACTCCGGTGTCGTGAGGGCCGGAACATTTGTTATATATATATCATATAATTGATCTCCGCCTTCGCTGCCATCCGAAGGAGGCGTATCAAACCCGAAATCATTTATAAAAGCCTCATGGGCGATACTCAAATAATCCCCGATTCTATTAACATAATCAGGGATGCCGTCGGGAGGATCAATATCCTCGCCAACATTATAAACGGTATACGGGCCTTCGGTGTCATAATGAATTTTAAAAACTCCGCCGGGCACGTCCCAGCTGTGTTGATTGGCGGGCCTTGATAAAATTACCGGCGGGCCGCCCGAACTACCGGACAATCTCATAAGTAAGTCGGCCGTCTCACATGCGATTGATTTGCCCGTGTAGATAAAAAGCATAGTAAATATCAGAAAAAGCCTAAACATCTACTTCCTCAACACATGCCGGTTCGTTTTGGGTAACATAAACCCTGATAGTAGAAAATCTGTCAGCCTGCTCAATCCGCAAAATACCATCCTTAACTAAATTCAAAAGCGCAATAAACGTAACAACCAAAACTATTTTTCTTGGATCGTCTAAAAACAATTCCTCGAATTCCACTGATGATTTTAATTGAAAAAGCAACAGGATATGCGTTTTTCTCGCTTCGACCGTTATTTCCAGTGAATTGATCTCCATCGATGTATCGATTTCAGCCCTTTGAAGAATATCCTCAAAAGCCATCATTAGAGCAGTAATATCGACTTTCATTAATTCCGGCTCCGGCGCGGGGATATCCCATGATGAAAAATCTCTTCTTGGAAATCTTTGCTTCATCGTCTGGGCCATATCATCAAGGGTTGCTGAAATGCGTTTTATTTTTTTGTATTCCAAAAGCGCCTTTACAAGCTCCGACCGGGGATCTTCCCACGCCTCCTCATCTTCCGGCTTGGGAATAAGCATCTGCGCCTTTATTCTAATTAACATCGCCGCCATATAGAGGAATTCTCCCGCGACTTCAAGATTCAATTCTTTGTTGGCATCGAGATACCCCAGATACTGCCGCGTAATTTCGGCTACGGGGATGTCATAAATATCAATTTCATCCTTTTTAATCAGGTACAAAAGCAAATCAAGCGGCCCGTCAAACGCGTCTAATTCAAAATTAAAATCAAATTCTTTATTTGGGAAATGATCAGCCATTTGACCTAACCAAATTCATAGATTTCCTCACATGCGCCATAGTTTGCGACGCTCTTTCCCTCGCCTCAGTCGCGCCCCTCTCCAGTATATTTATAACATAATCTCTGTTATTTTCAAGTTCTTTTCTCTTTTTCCGCAAAGATTTCAAACCGCTATTCATATTTTCCGAAAGAAATTTTTTACAATCCGCGCAACCTAACTCACCAGTCTGGCAGGTATTACGAATATTTTCAACGTCTCCGGTATAAACCTCCTGCATAGCAAACACCGGACAGATATCCGGTCTTCCGGGATCTCCCCTGTAAACTTTTTGCGGATCTGTGATCATTTTTTTTAGTTTTTTGGCTGTTACCTCGTCTGAATCGGCAAGCTTGATATCGTTATTGTATGATTTGCTCATCTTCCTGCCGTCAGTGCCGGGAATAGCCGGAAACTTGGAAAGCAGGCCATCCGGTTCCGGAAATACATCGCCATAAAAGTTGTTGAATCTTCTTGCTACCTCGCGGGTAAGCTCAACATGAGGAAGCTGGTCTTTTCCAACAGGAACGCAATCGGCCTTATAAAGCAGAATATCGGCCGCCTGCAAAAGAGGATATCCAAGAAATCCATAGCTGTCCAGTCCCAGCGATTCTGATTTTTCCTTATATGACGGGACCCTTTCCAACCAGGGCGTAGGAGTAATCATCGAAAACAGAAGATGAAGCTCCGCATGTTCTTTTACATCGGACTGAACAAAAATTGAGACCTTATCGGGATCAAGGCCGGCTGAAAGAAAATCTATTGTAGTTTGAAAAATCCTGTCTTGCATATCTTTTGTGTCATCAAAATCCGAAGTCAGCGCGTGCCAATCTACGACACAAAGGTACATTCTGTATTTATCTTGAAGAGATACCCAGTTCCTGAGGGCGCCCTCGTAATTGCCAAGATGAAGTTGTCCCGTAGGTTGAACTCCGGATAGAATTACAGGTTTGTGTTCGCTCAATTTCTCCTCCGTTAATCGCTTAATAGCCTGTAGTGAAACCGGCTGATTTCAATCCATAAAAAGGTATTGTTTCCAACGATGATCTCTGATGCCGACAAATTGCTGGATATAAGTAATGTTGTTAGGTTTCCGGGGCTTTCTGAGAAGCCTAAGCCCGGCCTGCTCCGGCAATTTATGACCCTTTTTATTATTGCATGGCTCACAAGCACAAACGAGATTTTCCCATGTGTCCTTGCCACCGTAAATTTTGGGCATGATGTGGTCCACAGTCATCTTGGATACTTTATTACCGCAGTATTGGCATCGTCCATTATCCCTCTTGAGAATATTTTTTCTCGTCAACATTATTCGCTTACCAGGTACTTTAACATAATAACCGAGCCGCACTATCGACGGTACCGGGATCACCTGCGATTCGGATCGCAAAACGAAACCGTCTACAGTCTCGATAAGCTCCGCCTTGCCGACGTACATCATTACTACAGCCCGCCTTACGCAACATACGAAAAGCGGTTCGTAATTTTGATTTAACACTAAAACCGGCCGATTAATCATAAGACCTCAACTATACAATTTACATCAAATTATGAAAAAGTCAATTGGATTCTGGGGGTTAGGCCCCCCCGCGCGTGATTAACGGTTGATCGACCAATGTCAGATAAATTGTGGCGATTGAACCAGTACCCGGTAAAAGCGGCGATGAAGCAAGCTCCGCGTCCGCTGTTTCAATCAGGAAGATAAACAGTTTGTCCTGATCCTGATAAACTCTGTAAAACTGCTCGAAGAAATGCTCACAGCGGTTTCCCTCAAATAAAACCGAGTCGACCTCAAGCGATAGATTGCTCATGCTAAGATCAAGCGGAATCTGCATTCCGGAAAGCGTATCCTGGTTGGTAAGAATCAATTCGACGGCGATTTGATTCTGGTCTCTCTCGATTTGAAGGCTCAAACTGTTGTTGGCTAAAGCAAGTACGGGGATTAATAAGATCATAATAATGATGTTTAGTGTTTTCATTTTTACCTCACAAAAGTTTTATTCAAAATATTGTCATTCCCTCAATTGTATCTTTCTTCAAATATCGGCTTAATGAGAAATAGGCATAAATTTAACAAGGATATCTTCTTCGTCTGTAAGTATACAATCCTGATCATGAATATAAACGCTATCCATTAGAAGACTATCAAAATCCCATTGTCCATCCCCTCCTAGAGCACCTAAAATCACATAATCGCCCATGTTTTCATAAACATATATATTGCCATATTCGTCTTTTGTATATTTATCATCAAAAAAATGAGTGAATACACCCAGCTCAGCAAGGCTGTCGGGATATCCGATATTATACTTAAAGTAATACTCCCTTAATTGTCGGTTAATTTCTATAAAATCAGCAACAGCTTCAATTTGAGTTTGTGTTAATGGGACATTGATAATGTCTTTTTGGCGCTCACTTAGGCCGTCAAGTGAATATGGAAAACCAAACAGTAAATTAAGAATTGACTGTGTAAACGGAAAACGTCTCGTGCCCGCTAAGTATAAGATACTCTCTCTTTTGCCAGAGAAATTATCACCTTCTACACGGCGAGACTCTGCGTCTAAAT
>CAZKYQ010000093.1:0-10292 GCA_964556975.1 uncultured Ignavibacteria bacterium | reverse complement strand
CTCGCGGCCGGAGGATGATAATTTATATATTCTCATTTTACCGGAAATAACTATGTACAACGCGCCAGCGGTGTCGCCCTCGGAAAATAGAAGATTACCGCCCCGGACCTGTTTTAATTCGGCGATTCTGTTAATTTCATCGAGTTCGTCCTTTTTCAATCCGGCGAATAAAGAACATTCTTTTATGGCCGCTGAGATTTTATCGCTATCGGACAAGCTCACGAGATGCTTCCAAATACAATATATAAGCCCAAAATATCTGTGGTAGAACCGATTTGAGAAAAAGTTATATGGCTCTGACTACGCCGGTCCCTGTTCTCTTGGAACAGCGACGATCCTTTTGACTTCAGGTACTTGCTGCTTGATGACCCTCTCAACGCCCATTTGCAAAGTCATCTGGGACATAGGGCAGCTTCCACAGGCGCCGGTCAGCCGGACCTTTACAACACCCTCATTCTCGTCAACATCGACTAATTCTACATCTCCGCCATCGGCCTGCAAATATCCTCTAACCGATTCAAGCGCTTTTTCAACTTTATCTTTCACGACAATCTCCATACTGTTTACTTGTCCGATTATTTAATACTATTCGATTTCCCTATTTGCCCGCCATTTTAACAATTTCATCGGCTATACTATTAAATTCTCTCGCCGAACTCGAACTGTTTTCCAAAAGAGCTACGGGCTTGCCGTTGTCTCCGCCCTTGCGGACCGCCGTTTCCAACGGTACCTGCCCAAGGAGGGGAACATCCATTCGCTCCGAAAGCTCTTTACCTCCTCCAGAGCCAAAAATATATTGTTTCGATCCATCAGGAGCAAGGAAATATGACATGTTTTCAATTATGCCCAGCATTTTAATATCGAATTTTCCAACGAGCTGGCCGATCCGAGACGCCACCATATACGCTCCCGCTTGCGGCGTTGTTACAAGCACGGCGTATACGCCTTTTAGTGTCTGCGCCAGCGACAGCGCCACGTCGCCGGTACCCGGAGGAAGGTCAATAAACAGATAATCGAGATTGTCCCAATAAACATCGCTTAAAAATTGCGTTACCGCCTTGTGGACCATAGGGCCCCGCCAGATAACCGATTCGGACTCGCTGATGAAAAAGCCCATTGAGATGATTTTCACGCCATGGCTTTCAAGAGGTATTATTGTGTTGTCAATAATCGTTGGTTTTCCCTTCGCCCCCAGAATACGAGGGATCGAAAACCCGTAAATGTCAGCGTCCAGCACTCCTACTTTCAGTCCTTTTTGGGCTATGGCAACAGCGAGGTTGGCGGTGACGGTCGATTTACCGACGCCCCCTTTGCCCGATGCCACCAAAATAACGTTTTTCACCATTTTCTTGGCGAACGAATCAGATGGGTCATCGCCTTTTAATTGTTTCGTCAGGGCCCTCCGCTCCTCCTCGGTCATGGATGAAAATTCGATTTTCACCCGCTCTACGCCGGGGATATCGGAAAGAGCATTCTCCACGTCGGATGATATCTTGTTTTTCAAAGGGCATCCGGGTATTGTCAGCTTTATTTTTATCGCAACTTTGCCATTATCAATGTTAATATTCTCAACCATTCCCAAATCGACAATTGAACGGTTAAGTTCGGGATCCTGCACACCCTGCAACCTTGACATTACAATATCTTTGCTAATTGTTTCCTTAGACATTTCACATCCTCAAATTATTTTCACCATTGATTCACGAGTCAATCCCGAAAACGGTAATTTATTACGCCTGGTTTCATAAATAATAATAATAATTTTGCAACTGTTTTCAAAAATTTAATTTTCATTTGAAATTTTATTAAGCAACATGAAGGAAGGGCCCTTATGGGAACAGCCCCGATTAAAAAAACCTGTGGCGTAAGTCGTTTGACATAAACAAATTAGGCGCCAAAGCCAATGGCGCGACATCTCTCGGCTTTTTTTACTTGACACTTTATTGGAGTTCTATATATTTCAGGATTGTGAAACCCTTCACAAATCATATTGGGCAGAGGATACAAAGTGACAATGGATAAGAAAGTAAAGAAAATTTCGGATTCGACAATCCATAGGCTATCCATTTATTATCGCGCCCTGCTTGCGCTCGAAAAGGAGGGTTATGACACAATATCCTCAAAAGAGCTTGCAAAACGTGAGAAATTAACACCGGCACAGGTCAGGAAAGATCTTTCGTTTTTTGGAAGTTTTGGAACAAGGGGACTGGGATATTCGGTAAAACAGCTGATGTATGAAATCGCAGATATTCTCGGCATCAACAGGGCGTGGAATGTTGCCCTAATTGGCGTAGGGAATATCGGTTCAGCGCTTGTCGGCTATAAAGAGTTCGCAAAGCAAGGGTTTGTTATAAGACTGGTTTTCGATAACGACCAAAGAAAAATCGGCTCCAACCATAAAGGAATCACTGTTTTAGATATTGCCGATATGAAGAAGCTTATTCCAGAACATAATATTTCTATCGTGATATTGACCGTTCCGGGGCAAGTGGCTCAAAGAGTCTGCAATGAAGTGGTCGATGCCGGCGTTCGCGCGATTTTAAATTTCGCTCCTGTGAATTTGCGCGTGCCGGATGATGTTTTTTTGCGAAATGAAAATATGGCGATTGAATTAGAATATCTTTCTTTTTCTCTCGGAAATAGAAACGTGAAGTTGCCGGATCGCAAGCTGTTGCCGTAACCTAATGCTATCTAATGTCTTGTGCTAAGAGGGCGGCGCAGGGCCCACTGGATTTATATTAAGGCAAATGGTGATTGCATAAAAAATCCTGAATTATGGATAAAAAATTCAAGTCTGGCCTTGACTTTTAATATGAACCTGCCGATATTGTAAAAAATATGGATAGAAAAAAGAAAAGATTCAGAATTGTTTTTTTAACGGTGGTATTTATTGGCGTGGCAGCTTCGATAGCTTTAGCTCAACAGCCATTGGGCGTTGACTGCGAGCCCTATGGATCGGTGACTATAAATGGTTTCCCGGCATCGGACAACATGATAGTTATTGCGTATGCGGATGATATTGAGCTCACACGAGGTGTAATTGAGGGCGGGCAATATTCTTTATTGATCAACCTCGATGATCCCGGCACACCTCAAAGAGAGGGGTATCAACCGGGTGATATAATTAATATTCGTATAAACGGCAATCCGGCAACGCCTGCTTTTGAGGCATTCGCGGGTCGTCAAAGAAGAGATATTGAAGTTGTAACTTTGGGGATCAGGCTTGAGACTTGGGGCCGCATAAAAGCTCTTTTTAAATAATGTTTTTTATAATAGCATTTTAATGGCGCCCTGAGGGCGTCTTTTTTTTTCGTGAAAATCAAAATAACTCTATCAGGAGCTAATTTCGGAATTTTTTTCTTATTAAATTGAATTTCCCATATTGGCTATATATCAGCAATAATTACCGCACAGCATAAAACAAGCTTGCCATTTGACTTCGTTTCCATTACAAATAGGAAGGGCTATAAAGAGAAAAGTCTTGATAGCCGGGAGCAAACATGATGGAAGCCAAGTTTAATAAATAAGTTTATCAAGCAAAAATAAAGGAATTGTTTTTTAGATAAAATGAAAACATTTAATAAAGAGTTTCGTAAGACAGGAGGAACGAATGAAGCTTACGAGCAGGGAAGAAAGCGGTGTCATTATTTTGGAACCCAAAGGCAAAATCATGGGCGGCCCCGATGCTACGCTTTTACATGATCAATTGCATGAATATATCGGGCAAAACAAGAAGAAAATGGTTATTGATCTTTCCAAGGTTGAGTGGATGAATTCCACGGGGCTTGGAATACTAATATCGGGGCTGACTACTTTACGCAATAACGGCGGGGAATTAAAGCTGGCTCGCGTTACTGAAAAAATCGAATCGCTATTGACGATTACAAAGTTAATTACCGTGTTTGAGAGTTTTGACACAGTAGAAGATGCAATAACGAGTTTCGCGTAACCCGCCATTTTGGCCGGGCCAGGATTTGTTGTTAAACGTGTAAAAAGGCGGGTCTATAAGTCCCGCCTTTTTAGGTTAAATTCAGGCGGAGTGTAAATATGACTAACGATCACAAAGATAACAAAACCATGACATTTCCAAGTTCTACGGACCAGGTTTCTCAAGTAGATGAATTTCTCGAATCCTGGCTGCGCGAGATGGGAGTCCCCGAAGATACGATTGCCGATATGGCAATCGCCGTAACCGAGCTTGTAAATAACGCGATAAAACATGGCAATAAGCTGCAAAAAGAAAAAAAGGTCACAGTCGATTTGAGCTATTGCGAAGGCAAAATCATCATTTCGGTTGCGGACGAGGGAGAAGGCTTTATTCCGGGAAATATTCCGGATCCGTTGGCCGAAGAAAATCTATTGAAGGAAATAGGCCGGGGAATTTTTATTGTAAATTCCCTGATCGACGATGTTGAATTTCAGTTTCCCCCTGAGGGCGGAACAAAAGTTGTCATAACAAAAAAAATAGAGCAATAAAAGAAATTGAATTTAAACCAGCTTATTGACCTCGTTTATCTGGCGTCGGGATTGATTCTTTTTATGCTTGCCGGCATGATATTGAGGGAAAACCCGAAAGGCAAATTGAATATCATTTCGGCTTTGATGATGTTTTTCGCCGGGGTTGGCCCCCTTGCCGCGGCGGCCTATGGTTCTTTCCTTGAAGGAATACCCGGGACGCCACAATGGTTTTTAAACAGTTTCTATTTCTGGGAATTGTTTTTTCCTTCGCTTTTGTATTTCGCCGCGATTTTCCCTGAGCCCCAGCCGTTTTATTTTAAATATAAAAAACTCTTGAAATTAGCGTTTTTGCCTACGGTTTTCCATTTGTTAATGGTTGTTTTCCTGGCTGAACCTGAAAAAGTTCTGGCGTTATTAAGATTTGAAACCTCTCTACCCATTATAGGGACGATAATAACAGCGGTGTTTGGAATATTGAGAATGCTCACGGCGTTTTTTGGTTTTCTATTGTTATTTCATTCGCGTTTTTTTTCAATAATAAACCTCGCGTATGTAGTTCTTGCTTTGTTTATTCTATATTATGGTTATAAAAGGATCGACAATCCCAGCCTGAAACAGCAGGTAAAGGTCGTAATTTACGGCATAAGCGTTGGCGTTGGATTATATACTTTAGCTTTTATAATACCGACTATTTTTTCAATACAATTAATGAACCCCGTTCGCGACGCTATGGTGATGATGGGGCTTATTGTGGGTCCGGGAAGTATCTCCTGGGCAATTGTTCGTTACCAGTTTCTCGATATCGGGTTAATCGCGCGAAAATCGCTTGTTTATTCGATATCGACCGCAATAGTAGTTGGAGGCTATCTCATAATAGTTATGCAGGCCGGGGCTATATTAGAAAGATTGGTGGGCCGCGAATCAGAAATGTTGAATATTCTCGTTATAATAGTAATGTTGCTATTTTTCCAGCCAATTTATACTCAAGTCGATGATTTCGTAAAAAGGATATTTCTACGTTCCCGAGGCGATTACGGCCAGCTTATAGAAACGATTTCCCGGGAGATTCTGACCATATTTCATGAGGATAAATTGGCGGCGGCCGTAATTGAAACGCTCAAACGAGATATGTTCGTTGAAAATGTTGAAGTTTGTTTCCCTAAGGGAGAACGAAGTTTCAGGCCTTTCGCATCCAAGTCAGAGGGCGCGCCAATCGATATGGATGAATCGGTTTATAATTACATTTTAGCGAAACAATCTCCGGTTTTCATAGAGGAGTTGTCTTCACGGATAGATAAGCAAAATTTTGGCTGCGCAATACTCGAGAATGATATTAAGATCATAGTACCACTTGTAAGAAATGACAAAATCAGCGGTCTAATTCTGTTGTCGAGCAAAATAGCGGGTTTTCGATATAGTTCGGAGGACGTATCTTTCTTGAAAATTCTGGCAAATCAGATTGTTGTCGCAATGGCCAACAGCGAGCTTTATAGAGAATCCTTGGAAAAACAGCGGATGGAAGAAGAGTTGTCGGTCGCTAAGCAAATCCAGAAAGACTTGCTCCCGAAATCATTGCCTTCGCTTAGAAATTTTGATTTTGCCGCGTTTGTCGAGCCCTCGCGCCAGGTAGGCGGCGACTATTACGACTTCATCCCTATTGACGATTGCAGGACCGGGATTGTCATTGCGGACGCCTCGGGCAAAGGGGTTCCGGCGGCGCTTTTTACCGCCAGACTGCAGGTGATGATACAAAGCGAAATCAGGTTTGGCAATAATCTCAAGGATATGATGGCCTCCGTAAATAATTTCCTCGCCGAGTCGACGCCGTATGACCGTTTCGCCACCTGTTTTTACGGAGAGATTGATGATGCAAGTCGAATATTCAGATATTGCAATGCTGGCCATAATTATCCGATTCTTGTCAGAAAAGACGGAGCAATTGAAAATCTGGAAAAAGGCGGCCTGCTATTAGGGGCTTTCCCCGAGGCCGAATATGAAACAGGCGAGATTTTATTTGACCCCGAGGATATGCTGGTGATGTTCACCGATGGCTTATCCGAAGCAATGGATAGTAATGACAACGAGTATGGCGAACGAAGAATTGCCGAATTTGTTAAAAAAAACAGGGCCCGGCCGACAGCAATTATTTGTTCGATGATTGTAAAAAACATAAAACAGTTCGCGTCGGGAGATAGCGATCTCGACGATATGACGCTTATAATAATCAGGGCTAGAGCAGACACGCCGGAGGAGCCAATGGGGCAAGCCTGAAACGTTTAATCGTAACGCAATGTTATTAGCATTGAGAATTGAAAGGGAGTTTTGGAGGATTACATGAAAGAATTAACACCCGAGATTATAAAAAACTTGAGTATTGATCAAATGGAACTTCTGGTCGAACTTGGCGATCTTGCCAAAATGGAACGCGATCTTACTGAAAAAATCGAGACAACCCGCAAGCAATCTGAAAATGTCGGATTGAACAGCGGAGCTCGAGATACGAAGGCCATACACGAGGACAATAATTTCGACGAGTTGCTTTCTATAAAATCTATTCGCGAAAGAGAAACAATCCGAGATAAGATAGGGCGGTTGATGGAGTCATTACTCGAAGCCGGGTTGGGCGATCTCGCTTTGATACGAAGACAAGCTGCCAATTACGGAGTTGATTTGAAGAAAAAAAGGTAATAGCTGTATAAATATGATTTTATTTAGAGTTCCTAAAATTACTCTTGGTTATTTCATGTTTTTCATAGTCTTAAACTGTTCGGCCCCGCCTGAAAATGCGGATTCGGACCTGATTAATAATTATATCTCAAAAGCGAGGCTGTTTTTCGAAAATGAGGAAATGGATTCTTCGCTGTACTATATAGACCGGTGTTTGAAAATCGATAGAAATTGCACTCAGGCTAATTATCTAAGGGGCAAAATTTTTCTATATAAGGACGGGGTTTATAACAGGCGAATATCGGCGGCATCATTAAAAAAAGCGGTCTTGATGGATAATGATAACCCTGAATATCATTATAGCCTGGGCATAACGCTTGAAAGGCAAGGCTTTTTAAAAAACGCTTTACGGGAGTTTAAAAAGTCGGCCCAATATGATAGTAATGATCCGCGCCCATTATTGAAAATAGCTGAAATCAGCAAGCGAATAGGACTTCGTTTTGACGATAAAGATTATTTCGAGAAATCCGCTGAGGCCGCGATAAAGGCCGCGAGAATCTCGAAAGACCCCAAATGTTATTACGAGCAGGCGGTTGCTTTGTACCATTTGAAGATGTTTGAACTTTCGGCCCAGTCTCTGGAACAGGCCTTGGAAACTGTTCAAGATTCAGCGGATATGATTGAATATGAACTTCTTCTGGGCACGAACCTTGTAAGAACCGCGATGTTCGATTCGGCCTACGCGGTTTTCGAAAGCGCTCGCCGGAAGATGGGCAATATCCGACGGGCTGAAATGGATAGCCCCAAGTTCCTTATGACGCCGGACAATTATAACGTTTTGACAAAAGAAAGCCTGTTTCGACAGAAAAGAATTTTGAAGCAATTTTGGGGAGAGCTTGATTCGGACCCGACAACTAATGTTAACGAGAGAAAACTTGAACATTATTCGAGAATCATCCATTCTAAAATTACGTTTTCCGTGCCGGATAAAAAAATCGACGGAAGAAAAACCAAGCGGGGCGAGATGTACATCAGGTACGGGCCGCCAAGCTCCCAAAAATATGTTCTTGGGGCGAGCGGTTCTGGGCGCGACGTTCCGAAATGGGTCTGGACTTATAATCATTTTGAACAACCGATAACATTGGTGTTCGCGGATACTTTCCTTGACGGGGATTTCGATTTTCCGTTTCCATCGTCGGCATGGACAGTCGCCGATTATGATAATGATCCTTCATTGATAGCCGAAAGGATGCGAAACTCATCTCCGCAGGCATATAGTATGAAAATAGGTTCAGGGCCTCTTAAATATCTTTATATGCCAATGCAATTCAAAGCGTCGCGAGGGAAAACGGAAGTGGAGATATTTTTAGCGATTCCTTATACCGAAATGAAATTTGAACGGAGAGGTGAATTCGCGTACTCCACTATCGAGTGGCGGCAAGTATTGCGCTATCCAAGCTGGAAGCTGGCCGATTCGGCGAATGTCGAGCGAACTTATGAAATACAGGCTTCGCAAGCGGATAATCCCAATATGGATATAACGGACAGGCTTGTTCTTTCGGCATATCCCGACACTCTTGTTTTCGCCATATCATTGCGGGACCCAAGATCGGACCATGTGGGATTAGGAAGAACCGGTATGCGCCTAAGAAATTTCTATACCGGTAAGGTGGAATTGTCGGATATGGTACTGGCCCGGCGCATAGACCGTCCGGTTGATAAGGTTAATTTTAGTCGGAAAGATCTACGAATATTATCGAATTTGGATAGCAGGTATTTTGCCGGCGAGCCGGTCTGGCTCTATTTTGAGATTTACAATCTCGAAAAGGGGCCTGATGGGAAAACTTCATACACTATTAATCAAAAAATAACAGAGAAAAAAGCCGGAGGATTGTTTTCGGCGATTAAAGGGACAATCGCAGGCGGCGATCTTTTGGAGGTCATAACTTCGTATGATGGAAGCAGTATACACACCGAAGAAAACAGGATTTTAACATTGGAACTCGGGCAATTTGAGGCCGGAGAATATAGAATAACAATTGAAGTGGCGGATAAAATTTCAAAAAAGGCCTCAAGCGTTTCCGAGAGCATAGTTTTATATAGAGATTAATCAGTTTTAGGAGGCATCTTGATAAACGTTTACGGCGATTTTTCAAAATATTACGATCTTCTGGGGTGGAACCTTTTCGCCCGGATCAGCGCCGAAAGATTGAGATCATTTTTCAAATTACGCGGCGAAAAGCCGAAAAACATCCTGGACTTAGGCTGCGGTACCGGCGAACTGGAAAAACTTCTCAAGAGAACAGGGATTGAATTCACCGGCGTGGACGCATCGGCGGGAATGCTCAGAGAAGCTCGAAAAAAATGCCCCGGAGTGAAATTTGTCAAGGCCGACGCTGCCGAAGTACGGCTTGAAAAAAAATTCGACATGGTGTTATTTTTATTCGACTCGGCAAATCATATTCTATCTCTTTCTCATCTTAAGTCGGTTTTTAAAAACGTCCGCAGGCATCTTAAAAATGGCGGGTATTTTATTTTCGATATAAATACGCCCATAGGCCTCAAGAACTGGGAGGAGACCCAGATCAGGCGCGGGAAAAAATATACCGTGATCGTTACGGGAACGTATGACGAAAAGGAAATGATTGCCGAGGCTGTAATAGAGGCCTATATAAAAGACGGCCGCGTTTATAAAAAATCGGTACAATTAATAACGGAACAGGCTTATGACCCGGGGGAGATAATCGAAAGCCTTGTTAAATCCAAACTTGATAAAATCGTGGTTACCTCTTTCGATCCCGCCGAGGAGATCGAAGAGGCGCAAAGATTGTGGTTTGTCTGCAGTTAACTTTTCAATGTCATAAATTGGCTCTTTAGCAATTCGCTTATATTCCGATAAGAGTTTTATGAGTTTTTCGAATTGTGACGCAGGAGATTTGGCAATTACGAATTATTTTGATAATAATCACAAAATCATTTGCGCAGGACGGCTTGGATAAATATTATGACGGTAGCGGATTAACGATTAAGCGAAAAGACAAATAATGGAATGGTGGAAAAAATATTTTAGCGAAGATTACCTGAAGCTTTATCAACATGACGAAGGCGAATCCTCGCGCGAAGTTGAGGCCGTAAGTAGAATGCTTCAGCTTGAAGAGGGCCAGCGG
>CAZKYQ010000092.1:7153-10342 GCA_964556975.1 uncultured Ignavibacteria bacterium | reverse complement strand
TTTGGATAAAACGCGATGTTTAAAAAAATCTTAATAGCCAACAGAGGCGAAATCGCCGTACGGGTCATCCGCGCCTGCCGCGATATGGATATAAAATCGGTAGCCGTCTTTTCCGAGGCCGACCGGGGCGCGCTACATGTGCGACTGGCCGACGAAGCCTATCCCATAGGCCCGCCGCCGTCATCGGAATCTTATCTGGTAATAGAAAAGATAATCGATGCCGCACAAAAGTCCGGGGCGGAGGCTATTCATCCCGGTTACGGATTCCTTGCCGAAAACGCGAATTTCGCTAAAGCCTGCTCCGACGCGAGAGTAGTCTTTATAGGCCCGCCGCCAGATGCTATCAAAATGATGGGCGACAAGATGGCCGCCCGTATTGCCATGCTCAAGGCCAAAGTCCCTGTCGTACCCGGCACCGAGGAGCCTGTCGAAAAGGAAGAACAGGCTATCAAGATCGCCAAAGAGATCGGTTTCCCGATTCTTATAAAGGCGGCGGCAGGCGGAGGCGGCAAGGGAATGCGAATCGTTGCAGATGATTCCGGGATAACATCGGGAATTCGCGGGGCAAGGTCAGAGGCGAAATCGGCATTTGGCGATGATAGGATTTACATTGAAAAATATCTCGCCCGTCCACGCCATATCGAGATACAGATCATCGCCGATAAGCATGGCAACTGTGTCTATCTCGGCGAGCGTGAATGCTCGATCCAACGTCGACACCAGAAAGTTATCGAGGAAGCCCCCAGCCCGCTTGTCGATGAGGCTATGAGACAACAAATGGGTAAAGCGGCAGTAGCAGCCGCCAAAGCCGCAGGGTATGTCAACGCCGGAACGGTCGAGTTCTTGGCCGATCAGGATAAGAATTTCTATTTTCTTGAAATGAATACCCGCCTGCAGGTGGAGCATCCCGTTACCGAAATGGTCACCGGAAGGGACCTTGCTGTAGAGCAGATAAGAATCGCGGCGGGGGAGAAGCTCTCGTTTGGGCAGAATGATATCGTTATTAAAGGCCATTCCATAGAATGCCGTATCTACGCCGAGGATCCGTCATCGAATTTTCTGCCATCGACAGGGCTGTTGCGCGGATACAATGAACCGGCCGGCCCCGGCATTAGGGTCGATTCGGGGGTTTACGAGGGAGCGGAGATCAGCGTTTATTATGATCCCATGATCTCCAAACTTCTGAGTTTTGGAAACGACAGGAACCAGGCCATAAGGCGAATGCTTCGCGCGCTGGACGAGTACCGAATCTCCGGCGTGATTACGAATATTGAATTTCACAAGGAGATACTTACTCATCCTGAATTTGTGGCGGGCAATCTCACTACGCATTTTATCGATGAGCATTACAAGCCGGCTGAGGGCGCGTTAAGCTCTGTCAAAGAGGCCGCGGCGGTTGTCGCCGCTTTGACCGAACATGAAGCCCGCAACAAGCTTACCATGAAACCCTTAAAGAAAAACATCGCCTCGCAATGGAAAATGTCTGGACGGCCGGGAACCAAGCCTGTTAGGGATTAGTAGATTGAGATTGCGTTTTGGATATGTTTAATTTAAATTTGAAACTGTTATTTGAAAACGTAGGGGCGAATTGAATTCGCCCGTTCATTGTCGGGTCGGGCGACCCGACACCCTTGGAGCAATAAATGAAATACCACGTTACAATAGGCGAGAAGAAATACGATGTCGATATTAACGGCGACGGTTCCTCGGTTACCGTAAACGGCCGCAAGGTTGCGGTTGACCACAAAAGCCTCAAGGGGGGACGGCTGCATTCCATGCTTGCCGATAATGTCAAGTTCGAATTCGATCTGGAGAAATCCAACGGTGGCTATGATATATGGCACCGTTCCGGCCCCATGTTCGCCGATGTGGCTGACGAGAAGACCGACCGTTTGCGCAAACTTATGGGTGTGTCCGGCGACGCCTCCAAACTCTCTCAGCTCAAAGCTCCCATGCCCGGCCTGATCGTTCGCGTGGACGTAGAGCCGGGGCAGGAGATCAGGAAGGGCGACGGCCTTGTGATTATCGAGGCCATGAAGATGGAAAACGAGCTTAAAGCTACCAGCTTCGGCAAGGTCAAGGATATCAAGGTCAAACAGGGCCAGGCAGTCGAAAAGAACGAAGTGCTTGTAGTTTTTGAGTAGAAGTATATTTATATAATTATTCCGTAGCGGTAGAACATCGTTCTGCCGTTTTTTGCTTGGTTTCATTTACTAAATTATTAAATTATTATTTTATTATTGATCTGAATTTCTAATATTTTCCGCGTGGTCAGGAACCCTTTCCTGACCGCAATCTATATTTAATAACAAATATCTTTACAAAGACCAAACCAATCCATATTATTGGCAATCTTGAGTTAGGGATATGGGTTTAGTTTTAATAGAACATTAACAAGAGTCCGGGAGGGCTTATGAAATTCAAAAATCTGTTTTTATTGGCGGTCATCGGAGCGATTCTGGCATCCGGCGTCTGGGTAATCGCCCAGAATGGCGAGGAGATGACCGAGGAACAAAAGAAGATGATGGAGTTAATGACGAAATACGGCTCGCCCGGCGAACATCATAAGCTGCTGGAGCATTTCGCCGGCGAATGGGATCTCACCACTAAATACTGGACAGCGCCCGATACTGAACCGCAGGAATCTCAAGCTACCGCCAGCTCCGAGTGGGTGCTCGGAGGCCGCTACCTGATGGAGAAGGTCGCGGGAACGATGATGGGATCGCCTTTTCACGGAATCTCGATATTAGGCTACGACAGCTACGCCGAGCAATATAACACCCTCTGGATCGATGAGATGTCAACCATGTTCTTCCTGCAGTCCGGCAGTTGCAACGAGGACGGCACGGTCTTTACATTCGAAGGCACCTACGACGATTACTTAACCGGACGGAAAGACATAAAACAAAGGACCATTACGACCATTATTGACGGCGATAAACATATATCTAAAATGTACAATCCCGCCCCCGACGGCTCGGAATACATGAACCTGGAGATAATCTACACCAGGAAGAAGTAGTTGTAATTGTAAGGTTCTGCACACACATGGATTCCCGATAAGAGATTTCGGGAATGACAACTCGTAGGGGTCGGGTAACCCGACCCCTACAAAATTATATATTAAATCCCCTACCTCAACTCCGGATATAGCGGGAACCTCTCGCATAACGCTGAGACTTC
Source organism: uncultured Ignavibacteria bacterium (assembly GCA_964556975.1). Taxonomy (GTDB): domain Bacteria; phylum Zixibacteria; class MSB-5A5; order UBA10806; family UBA10806. Next base: position 7,159 of record CAZKYQ010000092.1, on the reverse strand, counting down.
CTTGCG
>CAZKYQ010000092.1:0-7053 GCA_964556975.1 uncultured Ignavibacteria bacterium | reverse complement strand
GTCCCGCCGGATACTAATCGCTGTCCCTCATCCATCAATGTTTGCGCAAGGGTGGAGGCGTTCTCGATTATGCGTTTCTGATAATCCTTGAACTCCGGTTTCATTGCCTCCTTGAACGCTACAGCTTTGGCGGCGATAATATGCATCAACGGCCCGCCCTGGATTCCGGGCATGACCTCCCTATCGAGATCTTTGGCGTACTGTTCCTTGCACATAATCATCCCGCCGCGGGGGCCGCGCAAAGTTTTATGCGTGGTGGTAGTTACGAAATCAGCATAAGGTATCGGCGATGGATGAAGGCCCGCCACGATAAGCCCGGCGATATGCGCGATATCGACCATCATGAATGCCCCGGCCTCATCGCAAATCTCCCTGAATTTCTTAAAATCCAGAATTCGCGGATACGCCGACGCTCCCACGATGATTAGTTTCGGTTTGACCTCTTTGGCTTGTATCATCAGTGCGTCGTAGTCGATAACTTCGGTTTCACGATCTACAGTATACGGTACCACGTTATATAGCTTGCCCGAAAAATTCAAAGGCAGGCCATGCGTAAGGTGTCCGCCGCATGATAGGTCGAGTCCCATCACCGTATCACCCGGTTTCAGAAGGCTGAAATAAACTGCCATATTGGCCTGCGAACCCGAATGAGGTTGTACGTTCGCATGCTCACAACCGAAAAGCTCTTTCGCTCTGTCTCTGGCAAGATTTTCGGCCTCATCGACGTGAGTACAGCCGCCGTAATAACGTTTGCCGGGATAGCCTTCGGCGTATTTGTTGGTCATTACACAGCTTGCCGCCTCAAGCACAGGGTAAGACACGAAATTTTCCGAAGCTATCATCTCGAGGCCGCCATGCTGGCGTTTCACTTCGCGTAAAATAGATTCGTATATTTCGGGATCGGCGTTTTTTAATTTCTCAAGCATCATTATTTTCCTCGTAATTTGTTATTATCTCCACACGCTTTTTATGGCGGCCGCCCTCGAAATCGGTTGAAAGAAATATTTCGACTATTTCGAAAAGCCGGTTTTCATCAGTGAATAATTCCGAGAGAACCAGGATATTGGCATTGTTATGGGCGCGAGCCAATTTCGCCATTTCCGGATTGACCGCCAGTCCGGCCCGTATAGATTTAACCTTATTCGCGGCTATAGCCATTCCGTTTCCGGTACCGCAAATAAGTATGCCGAAAACGGCCTTTCCATATGAAACCTCCTTCGCGGCTTTAAGACCGAACTCGGAATAATCGGCTCTTTCCTCGGAATCGGTACCGCAGTCAATTATCTGGATACCTTTATCGGTGAGATATTTTATGATTCTGTTTTTATAACAAAATCCTCTGTGGTCTGCGCCCATCGCGATTTTCATTTTACGTATGTCAGCCAGTTATATTTATCCTCGTAACCATCTTCGAAAATCGAGAAGAATTTATCCTGTAATTTTTTTGTAATGGGGCCGCGTTTGCCTTCGCCTACCTGAATACCATCAATGGAACGGATAGGGGAGACCTCGGCGGCGGAACCGGTGAAGAACACTTCATCGGCGATATAAAGCGCCTCGCGAGGAATGTCTTCCTCGATTACGTCAATTCCCATATCTTTGGCAAGCCTGATAATTGTGTTGCGGGTAATTCCCGGAAGAATTGATGATCCGAACGACGGTGTTACCAGACGGCCGTTTCTTACGATAAATATATTCTCGCCTGATCCTTCGGATACATGTCCGTAAACATCAAGGGCGATGCCCTCGACATAACCATGCGCGCGGGCTTCAAGCCTGATAAGCTGACTATTCATATAGTTGGCGGTAGCTTTGGCCATAGCGGGCATAGTACCCGGAGCGTTTCGCCGCCACGATGATACGCCGACGTCGACTCCCTGCTCCAGAGCCTCCGGGCCAAGATACTTGCCCCATGGCCAGACTGCCAGGCATACATCGATCGGTACGCCAGTCGGGTCAACTCCGAGGCTGTCATAGCCGCGATAAGCCAAAGGCCGGATGTAGCATTCCTTAAGCTTGTTGATTTTAATAAGCTCAATAATCCCCTGGTTGATTTCATCTTTTGTGAATGGGATATCGATTCTATAAATCTTGCAGGAATTGAAAAGCCGGTCAGTATGCTCTATGAGTCGGAAAACCGCAGGGCCTTTAGGAGTGTTGTAACACCGAATCCCCTCAAATATGCCGGAACCATAGTGAATTACATGAGACAGAATGTGGATTTTCGCATCGTCCCAATTAACGTATTTCCCGTTCATCCAGATTTTATCTACCTTTTGAAAACCCATTATTCCTCCATTTATTCTACAAACAAGTTAACATTTCTATAAAAGAACTCAACGCAAACAAAGTATACAAATTTGATTCGGCTATTTCAAGTGGAATCGATTTTGACTATTATTTGTAATTGATAACTAATATTGGTTCATTTGCCTTGGTTAAACACAAACAAAGCATCATCCTGATTCGAGAAGTTTTACTACTTGCTCGGATATTTTCCGGAAGATATTTTCAACCGTATCTGAGGCGTCTATAACAAGAAAACGTTCCGGTTCGTTTTTGGCAATGTTTAAAAAGCCTCCTATGACTTTCTCCCTGAACGCAATCGATTCTCTCTCAAGACGGTCATCAGACGGGCTTGAACGAAACCTATCATCATTCTCAATCGATTCCGACAGTGATTTAATCGACAGTAAAACTGTCAGGTCGGGAACCAGCCCTCCGGTTGCGGTAATATTGACTTTATTTATGAATTCGATGTCAATTCCGCGGCCATAACCTTGATAGGCAGTAGTGGAATCATAATATCTATCCGCTATTACTATTTCTCCTTCGGCAAGTTTCGGTTTGATGACATCTTTAACCAGCTGCGCTCTGGCAGCAGAGTAAAGCAGCATTTCCGCCATCGGAGATATTTTTCCGATGTGGGATTTATCCAAAAGAATCCTTCTTATTTTTTCTGATATTTCCGTTGAACCGGGTTCTCTGACGACGGTCGTTCTTACTCCCTTTGAATTGAGAAATTCGACCAACATTTCAACCTGGGTTGACTTGCCGACCTTGTCCAGACCTTCAAATGTAATAAATAATCCTTGCTTCATGCTTTAATTTCCGATTTCGTTTTAAGTCTTGCCATAACCATTACTACCGCCAATATAATAATCATTCCGCCAAATAGCGTTGAGAAAATCGGTTTTTCCCCAAATATTATAATTCCCCAGATAGTCGCGAGTACAGGTTCCCCCAAGATAGACATGCCAACCGGAAAGGCCGGAAGATGCCGAAGAGCGTAATTGTAAAGATTGTGTCCAAGAATAGTCGGCCCGAACGCCATGAGGAAAAAAAATAAATAATCTAAATTTTCCTTAGGCGGTTCAAGCGATCCTGTAATTAGGCCAAGGACAAGAATTACCATTGTGGAAACGCCGTAAACGATCAGAACATACGGAACGAGGTTCACTCGCGGGCGTACAAAGCGGCCGATAAAGAGATATGTGCCAGCCATAAGCGCGCCGAATAACGCCATTATGTCGCCCTTTAAATGTTCTGAGTTTAGGCCCATATCTCCGCGGGCTACAAGGTAACTTCCTATAATTGCTAACATTATTGCCGCGAAACCTGCCCTGCCTATGCGCTCTTTTAAAAAAATGAATCCAAAAACAGCCACAAACAGCGGTTGTGTAGTTACAAGAACGACGGACGATGAGATTGATGTTAGATCCAGCGATGCAATCCAGGTATAAAAATGAAGCCCCAGGAAAATCCCTGATAAGGCCGAAACCCAAAAATCGCTTTTTTTAGCAAACCATCCGCCCTTATAAAATGGGACCGCCACAAGAACCATTAGCGATGAAAAGAACATCCTGAAAAACGCTATAGTGGTGGGAGCGGAATCGCAAAGCCGGATTAGAATAGATGCCCAGCTTACAAAAAATACGCCAATAATTAATATAACAGCGCCCAAACGGGGCGAAATGATTTTTGTCTGTTGGGACAATTCTACTTCAATTTATTAAATATCTTGGTTACGCCAGCAAATCATCTATTTTGGATAGTTGATCTTTATCTCCGACCATAAATAACGTATCATTTCCGTTGACTATATGGTCGGCCGGAGGATTGTAAATCATCTTGCCGTCGGTTTTCTTTACTCCGATTATATTAAGCCCGAATTTCGCCCTGACTTCCATCTCTTTGAATGACTTGCCGACCAGTTTTGAGTTTTCAGAAACTTTGACTTCTTCAATTCTAATGCCGTATCCATTGCCTTGCTCAATACTCATAAAATCAACGACGTTTGGCCTTATCGCCGACATTGCCATTCGGGAGCCGGCTGAAACATGCGGTGAAATGACCCTGTCTGCGCCGGCGCGTTTGAGCTTTTGCTCGGCAGCCGGGGAATCGGCGCGAGCCATGATAAACAGCTTCGAATTATGGCTTCGGGCAGAAAGCGTTATATAAACAGCGTCTGCCTCGCCCGCAACCGCGTTTATAAATCCCTTGGCCCTCGTAATTCCCGCTGACAGCAGGGAATCATCGCTTGTACAATCGCCTTCGTGATAAATATAGTTCTTGGAAATCACCTTTTCGATCCGGTCCGGGTTCCGTTCTATGACTGCGAAACGGATTTTATTGCGCTGAAGCTCGTCGCAAACCACGCTGCCAACTCGGCCGTAACCGCAGACGATAAAATGGTTGCTTAAAGAGGCCAGTTTTTTGTCCATTTTATGTCTCCCTAAAATCTTAACTAATTGTCCTTCTACTAACATTTGCCCGCTGATCCTGGCAACAAGAAATATCCCGCACCATCCAACAGTTATCAAAACAAGATTGAATATTCGACCCGCGTCAGATAATGGTTTCAGCTCGCTGTAACCAATGGTTGTTACGGTGATAACGGTCATATACAGAGAATCCAAAAACGAGTAATTTGGCTCGACCCCCTGAAAGCCAATTGTGCCGAAAAAGAGGATGCCGGCTATAATTAAAAGCACCTGTATTATTCTTTTAAATGTCATTTGCTATTCCAAAGTCTGTAAAAATGATATCGCGATTCCATCAGGGTCTTTTATCGTAAAAACTCGATATCCCCAAGGTGCGTCATACGGCTCCCTGGCGATTGTAACGCCCAGGTCTGAAAGCCTCTTGTATAGAATATCAATATCATGAGTTTCAAAATTTATCTCTATTTTATTCCGCTCCATTTGATAACAGCAGTCTATAAATCCTTCACCATCGGGATACCATATAATTTCCACGGCAATATTGCCTGCTGAAAAAATCGCGCCCCAACTGTCCTTTCTTTGCCATGAAGATGATAGCTTTAAACCGAGCGTGTCCTTGTAAAACTCGAAACTCCTCCTGTAATCGTTGACCTTAATTACAACTCGTGAAATCTTCATCTTTTTACAGCTCCCGATTTTTCAGATTGTCCGCTTTCAGAAAACCGCAATACGGGTCGGCAATACGTCCCAGGATTTCATTTAAAATATCCGGCTTATCCGTAATGATGCCGTCAACGCCTGCTTCTATCATTCTTCGCATATCTTCTTTGCTATTCACCGTCCAGACATATACCGATTTTTCAGCCTGAATTATCTCCGATATGTTTTGCTTATTTGCGATGACAAATTCCAACTTGATGGGATCCGCGCCGGATTTTAGGATGTATTGCTTTAGCAATAGTTTTCCTAAGATAACAGTCTTGAATATTCTGTTATTAATAATCAAAGAAGTTTGTATTGAGTTATCTATTTGATTGAACCTGCGCAGAATCTTTACATGAAAAGACGATATTACAGGTTCAAATATAGGGGGGAAACGATTTAATAAATTTACAACTTCAAGCTCAAATCCTTCTTTCTTAATCTCAATATCAAATTGAATACGTGTCCCGAATGTTCTTAAAACATCTTCAAATCGCGCGGGAATGAAATTGTGGTTTGACGCGAATAAATGAAGTTCGTCAAACGATGTTTTCGAAATAGGCCGCCATTTACCGGAACGATTGCGGACCTTGGGGTCATGCCAGAGGACTATAACGCCATCTGCGGTGCGGCGCAGATCGAATTCCACCATATCCGCGCCAAGCTCAATCGCTTTTTCGATAGATTCAATCGTGTTTTCATAAGCGTATGCGCTCGCGCCGCGATGGGCTATATTTAATACCTGTTTCAAATCTTTCCCGGCCATTCTCCATTCCAGCGTTATTTTCCGGTATTTTATAAGGACATTTGCTGGATTGCAAGCTTTGTTTTACTACGATTCGGATTAAGATTCATCCTAGATGTCATGTCCATTCGGATCTGAAAAGACCGGAATTGATCCGGCATCCAGAAAGCAGACCCTTATGGATTCCCGATCAGAAATTGCGGGAATGACAAAACTTCTGGTTACCAAGCGCCTGCTTATTAACCTTTACCATCAAGCTGTTAGGAATCCACATCGTAACCGTTAAATCTCTCTAGGCAGAAGTAGCGGATAACATAGAAGATCATTGTTTCAATAAAAACAACCCGCATATTTCCGGCGAATAATACGCTTTTCTATAATACTTACCATCCGACCAAAACAGGCTGCTTTCTTGAATGTTTTCGTCTAATTTAGGAATATAATATTTCATAACTAATAAAGTGCGAAAAGATGATTCTAATACCGGGTATTTTCTATATTCAAAGATGCGAATATTAATACTCTCCCCTATATTTATTTTCCTATAAATGCATCAATTTTTGATTTTTTTATTCATTTTTTATTTTTTGTGAAAAAGATTTTTTTAAAGAAAAACCTCTTTTTATTTTTTATTTTTCTAGAATTTCGTATTTTTATCTGATTTTTACCTTAAAAAAATAATTCTAGAATTTGCTTCTAAGGTAATTTTATAAAAACTTTAAATATTGAATTGCCTATCGAAAATTTTCAACAGTATAATATTGATTTAGTAGATCACATTCGTATAGAAACGAAGGTAAGAGTAGACTTCTATAAAGACAAGTTGAGTGAAGAGGAATTTAACAAGAAGTACAAAGAAAATTTGAACGAATTATATAAACA
>CAZKYQ010000091.1:8863-10722 GCA_964556975.1 uncultured Ignavibacteria bacterium | reverse complement strand
TTACAGGGCCATCTATACTCTTTAAATTAACAAAATATTCCATCTATTTGTCCATTTACTATCTTAAAAATAAAACTTTTTTCGATGCGTAACCGTCTGCTGTCCGTGCTCTGATAAAATAAACTCCGGATGAAACCTGATACCCGGAATCATCGGAGGCGTCCCATGTAATCTGTCCTTTCTTTCCTGTACATTCGAGAGTTTTGACAAGCTGGCCGTTTACATTATATATATCTATATCACCTCCTTCGATCTCTTGATAAGTTATAATTGTCTCGGAATTGAATGGATTGGGGTAGAAATTTAAATATATATTTATTGGGGGGGATATCACTTCTTCATTATATACCGTTGTCACCAAATCATTGGCCCGGTAATATAGGCCGGGGGAGTCGGGGCGAATATCACCCCAGAGAACATGAATCTTATCTCCAGTTTTGCATGAAATTGGCTCATATGAATGATCTTCACCGTATGATAATCTCTCTTCATCAGTCCAGGTCGTACCATAATCGAAACTGGTGCGAGTAAACACTTCATCATTGCCGCCTCCAAACCTCCTATCCATCCAAACAGCTGACAACAAGCTATCCTCGCAATAGACGGCCCCAGTTCCAACCTTGTGAAGATCCGTCAATACTTGCGCTTCCCCCCAGGTTTCGCCGAAATCGAAACTTTGTCTTAGAAACAAATCACCTGTAAATGAGTAGGGACTGTATTTATATCCCATCCAGCAGACTACCACATGGCTGTCCTGAATTGCCATATATGGAAGCTGTGCTCCCAAAGAATCGTTGGCTATATCAATCTCTTCCGACCAGGTTATTCCCTGATCAGTGCTACGAGAATAACGGCAGGATATCGGTTGATTTTCATTCACCCAAACAAGATGGGCATTGCTTCCGGATGCCCTCACAGTCATAGGCTGAGGCAAGCTGCTTAGATAAGCGACGTTAATACCCTGATCGTTCCATGTATCACCCCAGTCTGTTGACCTGACTACGTAAATAGAATCCTCGTCAAAATTACGATAGGACGCATAAATTAGCTGTTCGAAGTTACCAAATGACGAAAAGTGGTTCAAATCATTATCATAATATGAGAAAACCTCATTTACTGAACTCCAGCTTTCACCATAATCTGTACTCCTATAATAAGATAGATTGTACCCTTGGCCAACCCATCTAATCATCTGTCCTATGATTAAATCGTTACCATATCTAAGAATTTCCGGAAAATAATGAAATAATACTCTGGTACTGTCGTCCAAAATTGTGTAGGGTTCCCAACTAATTCCACCATCAAGGCTTCGGATAAAAAACGCCTCATCGTTGGTGATGGTTGAATAACCACAAAACAGCGAATCGCCTGAAGTAACGACTCTGGCGCGATAGACATTCTCCTGCTCTGTCAACCTTCTCTCCGGTCCCCAGGATAACGTTGAATACGGTGCGAAGGAGCCACCTTCCTCAAAGGCTCTTGCTTCCGCCGGAGTATATGCCCGGTACTCAATCAAGCCCTCATCCGCCAGCTTCTTATTGGGGTAGACATAGATGTCCTGAGCCAATGCCGAAACCGAAAGAAAGGCTACTCCTAAAAATATTGTAGCTATTAATGTCTTCATATCTCTATAAAATACAACATTATCGCAAACAAACAAGTTTCAATGTTTAGGGGTGTAGATACGAATTGCTTTTCGGAGACAATATTGCCTGCGTGTCGCAATTTATTGCGACCGCAACTCATAGGGCTTCGCGGTCATCCTGAACGGATCCGTATGGATAATGAATTATGACAGCCTTCGTGATCCCCCGCCTTCCGCTTTTCCTTGACTAAATCATTTTCCGTTATAAATTAAC
>CAZKYQ010000091.1:6499-8763 GCA_964556975.1 uncultured Ignavibacteria bacterium | reverse complement strand
AACGAATGGATATTGAGAAACTTACAATAGAAGAAGTGTTGGGAATGGCGGTCAAAACGGAAATACAGGGCCGAAAGTTCTACCTGATGCTATCCGAAAAGGTAACCAACCCCGAAGTTAAAAGCAAAGTAATTTCTCTTGCGAAAGACGAAGAACGCCACGAGGCTATGATCCGCGCTCTTTATAAGGAAATTCTTGGCAAAGAGCCGGACAATTTGCCGGAAAAGGGAATCCCCGATATAGTCGCCGCCATAAAATCGATGGATATCACTGAAAAGACGGAGCTTTTGAGGCTGTTGGATATGGCCATCGAGGCCGAGCTTCTCGCCGCCAAATTTTACGATAGGGGCGCGAAATTGACATCAGATTCAAAAACAAAAAAGTTATTTACCGAACTCGCTGCCGAGGAGGACGGTCATTACAATATGTTGGTGGCCGAAAAAGCGGCTATTTCCGGCGGCCATTATTGGTTTTCCGCCGGTGATTCCGCAATGATGGAGGAATAATGAAAAAGTGGGTATGTGTTGTTTGCGGATATGTTCACGAAGGTGAAGAACCTCCCGAAGTTTGCCCTGTTTGTGGCGCCGGCAAAGAGGATTTTGAAGAAATGCCGTAAAGATATTTTATGGAGATATCGATAATTATTTAATTTAACAAGAGGAAAAAGGAATGACCGATTCAAATAGCAGCGAAGACAAATTCGAATTAGTAGTAAACAAAGACACGACTCCCGCCGAAGCGGCCAGGCTTGCCCTAAAACAAGAGCAAAAGGCCAGGAAATATTACGAAGAATGCGCGAGAATTATGGAACATCCGGGAGCCAAACAAATGTTTGAGTTTCTGGCCGAAGAGGAACGCAAGCATGAGGCATTGATTCAAAAAGAGATCGACGATAATTTTTTAATGGAGATGTAATGAACAGTAATTTGGCGGTCCTGCCTGATGAGTACCGGACCGCTGACGAAGCCCAGCTCATAAAACGGATTAACGCCAGGAAAAAAGAACTGGGTGGCAAGCTTCTCATACTAACTCACCATTATCAAAGAATGGAGATAGTTAGGGTGGGGGACAGGGTCGGCGATTCTTACGGCCTTGCGAAAATCGCGTCAAAATCTAAGGCAACTGAATATATCGCGTTTTGTGGCGTAAATTTTATGGCCGAAGCGGCTAATATTCTTTGCGATCCAGAGCAGAAAGTCTATCTCCCCAATGCCACCGCCGGCTGTCCCATGGCGGACATGGCCCCGGCTAATAAAGTCTACGAAGCTTGGGACCATATAGAATCGGAATTGGGAACCGGCCGCGTCGTGCCTATCTCATATATGAATTCATCTGCCGAACTGAAAGCCTTCACCGGCCGGAATGGCGGTTTGATATGCACGTCCTCTAACGCCGACACCGCATTTAAATGGGCTTATGATAAATTTGAAAAACTATTCTTTTTCCCGGACCAGCACCTTGGAAGAAACACCGCAAAAAAATATGGTATTTCGAAAAGCGAAATCATCGTTTATGATCCTCGCAAGCCAAACGGGGGATTGACAAGCGGCGAATTGGAAAATGCAAAAGTAATCTTATGGTACGGCTTTTGTCATGTTCATGCCAAATTCAAACCGAAGCATATCAAGGAATGGCGTAAAAAGGACCCTGAAGTAAAAATCGTAGTCCATCCCGAGTGCGAGGAGGGAGTTGTTGATACTGCCGATGCCGTAGGGTCGACATCGTTTATAGTGAATTTCGTGGAAAATGCCCCGCCCGGTTCGACAATTGCCATCGGTACCGAATTAAATTTGATTCACAGACTGTCTATAACCCATCCCGACAAGGAAATATTTGAGCTTTCGGGCGATGCCTGTCCGTTATGCTCTAATATGTTCCGCACTACTCTTGCCGATCTTTGTTTTACAATCGAAAATCCTGATAAAGCCGCGCGAATTATCGTACCGGATAATATTAAAAAAGATGCGAAGATCGCACTTGAAAGAATGCTGGAAGTGGGCGGATAATCAAATTGTTTATATTTCTAATATGAAATAATTCTTAAACCTATATAAAAGGACACATTATGAAAAAATCTCTATTGTTTCCTCTAATTGCGGTTCTTCTGGCTGCTGTTTCAAATTCGCATGCCGGTGACCAGTACGTGCCCGATATTCAAACCTTCATGTTAATCGGAAGCTGTGGCAGCGGCCAGGTTTCCTCGGCCACAAATGAAGTCTTCTTTAAATCTCGAAATATACGCGAATGGTGGAGTTTTTTGACAA
>CAZKYQ010000091.1:0-6399 GCA_964556975.1 uncultured Ignavibacteria bacterium | reverse complement strand
ATGGGATTATGAATATTGGTAGGGTATTTTGGAACCTCCATACACCGTCATTATACAAGGAAATTGTCCTTAGGCAAGAAGGGCTTATTGCGCATCTTGGGCCAATTGTAGTGAGAACGGGACAATATACAGGCCGCGCCGCGCACGATAAATTCATCGTGGAGGAGCCATCGAGCAAGAAAAATATCTGGTGGGGCGATTCCAATCAGCCTTTCGAAAAGAAAAATTTTGATCGATTGTTCAATAAGGTTCTGGCTTATTTACAGGGGAAAGACCTTTTTGTACAGGATTGCTTTGCCGGCGCCGACCCGGATAACCGCCTGCCAATTAGGATTATTACAGAGACGGCATGGCATAGTCTTTTCGCGAGAAATTTGTTTATTCAGGGGGAAATCGAAAAATTACAAGAGCATGTTCCTGATTTCACTGTCCTGCATGTTCCCAATTTCCGCGCTTTGCCAGAATCGGACCATACTAATTCCGAGGCCTTCGTTATTCTGAATATCGAAAAGAAACTCGTACTTATCGGCGGTACTAGCTATGCGGGCGAGATTAAAAAATCAATATTTACTGTGCTCAATTATATGTTTCCTCAAAAAAATATAATGTCAATGCATTGTTCGGCCAATATCGGCCAGAATGGCGATACCGCTTTGTTTTTCGGCCTTTCCGGCACGGGAAAAACCACTCTTTCGGCGGATCCGCATAGGAAACTTATTGGTGATGATGAGCATGGTTGGAGTGATAATGGCATATTCAATTTTGAAGGAGGATGCTACGCAAAGGTCATCAGGCTTGCCCCGGATAAAGAGCCGGAAATATACGAAACCACCCGGCGTTTCGGGACTATACTCGAAAATGTCAGTCTCGATTATTTCACCGGAAAGCTCGATCTTAATGACAGCAGCCTCACCGAAAATACAAGAGCCGCTTATCCTCTAAAACATATCCCAAATATATTTGCGGGTAAAATGGCGGAACACCCGAAAAATATTATTATGCTTACCTGCGACGCTTTTGGAGTTATGCCCCCTATCGCGAAACTGACGCCTTCATTGGCAATGTTTCATTTTATATCAGGTTATACAGCCAAGCTGGGCGGTACCGAAAAAGGCATGGGTAGCGAGCCGCAAGCGACTTTCTCTGCCTGCTTTGGCGCGCCCTTTATGGCATTGCATCCATTCAAATATTCAGAGCTTTTAGCCGAAAAAATCGAAACACACAACGTTAATTGCTGGTTAGTGAATACCGGTTGGACAGGCGGGCCGTACGGAGAAGGCAAACGGATGGATATCAGCCATACGCGCGCCATGATTAACGCGGCCCTTGACGGCTCTTTGGAGAAAGTGGAGATGAGAGCAGATCCGATATTTCATATTCAAGTACCCGCAAGCTGTCCCGGCGTGCCGTCCGAGGCCCTGGATCAGAAAAGCACTTGGAAAGATAAAACAAAATATGATGAAAAAGCGGAGTATCTCGCGAAGCTGTTTAACGAGAATTTTAAGAAATTCGAAACTGAAGCTCCGCCAGAAATAAAGAAAGCCGCACGGAAGTTTCTAATTGCGGGCAGCCATTAAATCGAAAATATTCGCTAATGAGGTGAAAAATGCCACTCGTTTCTTTAAAAGAAGTTTACAAAGACGCTAATAATAATTTCTACGCCATTGGACAGTTCAACGTCAATAATCTTGAATTTATCCAGGCCGCGGTCGAGGCGGCCCACGGAATGAATTCGCCCGTGATCCTGGCGGCATCCACCAGCGCCATAAAATACGCCGGCCTCGAAAACCTCGTGTCAATGGTTTGGACAGAGGCGGAAAAAACGTCTATTCCAATCATTCTACATCTTGATCACGGAGCGACTTTCGATGACGCCAGGATGTGTGTTGACGCCGGATTTACATCCGTTATGATAGACGGTTCTCATTTGCCGCTTGAAGAAAATATCGCTCTTACAAAAAAAGTCGTGGATTACGCGCACAAGTGCAATGTCTCTGTTGAGGCGGAACTCGGCAGATTGGGCGGCATAGAAGATGAAGTGAATGTTGACGCCAAGGACGCGAACCTTACCGATCCTGATGAAGCTGTTAAATTTCTTAAGGAAACCGACGTTGACGCTCTGGCAATCGCTGTCGGCACAAGCCATGGCGCGTACAAGTTTAAAGGCTCGGCGAAGCTTGATTTCGAGCGTATTGGAAAAATAAAAAAACTGCTTGGAATCCCCCTTGTTCTGCATGGGGCAAGCGGTGTTCCCGCTAATCTAATCGAGGCAATCAACAAATATGGCGGCAATATTAAAGGAGCAATGGGCGTTCCTGATGATGCTTACCGCGAAGCGGTTCAAAAAGGAATAAATAAAATAAATATTGATACTGATCTCAGGCTGGCTTTTACCGCAAGCGTTAGGGAAGTTCTTGCGACCCAGCCGGACGTTTTTGATCCAAGGAAAATATTAGGCCCGGCCCGGGAACACGTAAAAAATATAATAAAGGGTAAAATTGAAATACTTGGAAGCGCGGGGAAGTCAATTTCAGCCAACAAACACAAGAACATTAAGCCGTCTATTGGGAGATCGTAATGACAAAAGCGTTCGAGACATTTAGAATAAAAGCATCTTTAACTGGAGAACTCTCCTCCCTTGAAGACCTTGCGTATAATTTAAGGTGGGCTTGGCACCCTGAAACGATAGATCTTTTCAGAAGGCTCGATCCCGATTTATGGAATGAAACAAGACATAATCCTGTGAAAATGTTAGGCTTAATTTCTCAAGATAAGCTTAGCCGCGCAGCCTCTGATGACGCTTTTGTAGCGTCATTAAAAAGAGTATATAAAAATCTCGTGGACTATATGTCGGCGCCTACCTGGTTTGGCAATAAATACGGCGTTTTTGAATCGCCGAATATTGCTTATTTTTCAATGGAATTCGGACTTACGGAATGTCTTCCGGTTTATTCCGGCGGGCTTGGCGTTCTAGCCGGGGATCACCTGAAATCGGCCAGCGATCTCGGTTTGCCATTGGTTGGAATCGGGCTATTGTATCAGCAGGGTTATTTTCAACAATATCTGAACGCCGATGGATGGCAGCAGGAAAAATATCCCTTTAACGATTTTTACAATCTTCCTATTTGGCTTGAAGTAGATGATAAGGGACAGCCGATCCTAGCCGAAATCCAATTCCCCGGCCGTATTGTTTATTGCCGGATATGGGGGGCGCAGGTAGGAAGAGTTCCTCTATATCTTTTGGATACGAATACTCCCAAAAATAACGATTCAGATAGAAAAATCACTTACCAGCTTTATGGGGGAGACAGCGAAGACAGAATCAAACAGGAAATGGTCCTTGGTATCGGGGGAATGAGAGCTTTGCGCAAACTCGGCCATCATGTAAGAGTTTGCCACATGAATGAAGGCCACGCGGGATTCTTGTCTTTTGAGAGGATCAGGCATAGAAAAGAGCAGGATAACCTTTCAACTGAAGAGGCTATGCAAATTGTCAAGGCTGGCACTGTTTTCACCACTCATACGCCTGTTCCGGCAGGCATAGATGAATTTCATCCTGCAATGGTAGAAAAATATCTTGCCCATTATCTCAATAAGGCCGGCATAAAACTGGAAGAATTTCTGGCTTTGGGACGGCATAATCCTAACGATGTTAATGAACCTTTTAATATGGCGCTTTTTGCCATAAGAACCACTTGCTGCGCAAACGGCGTAAGTAAGCTTCACGGCGAAGTTTCAAGGCGCATGTGGCATAGTATTTGGCCCAATATTCCCTTAGAGGAAGTTCCTATAAAATATGTAACAAATGGCATTCATATATCTTCATGGATTTCGCATGAAATGTCGGCGCTATTGGATCGCTATTTGGGGCCTAAATGGTCTGATGATCCAGCGAACGAAAATATATGGAAACGAGTTGAAAAAATCCCGGACGTTGAACTTTGGAGGATACACGAACGGAGAAGAGACCGGCTTATCGCTTTTGTTCGGAAATCCTCAAAAGAACAACTTCGCAGAAGGGGGGCGAGTGCCTGGGAGGTTGAAAGCGCCGGAGAAATCCTGAACCCTGAAGCTTTGACTATCGGTTTTGCCCGAAGGTTTGCCACCTACAAAAGGGCTACGCTCTTGCTTCGGGATAAAGATAGGCTTAGAAAATTACTCACTAACCCCGACAGGCCCGTGCAACTTATTTTTGCAGGGAAAGCTCATCCTCGCGATAATGGCGGTAAAGAACTGATCAAAGAGTTGATTCATTTTGCAAGAGCGTATGATATCAGAAATCATTTCGTATTTCTTGAAAACTACGATATCAATGTGGCCCGCTACCTTGTCCAGGGCGTTGATATTTGGTTGAACACGCCCCGCAGGCCTCACGAGGCCAGCGGAACCAGCGGTATGAAAATCCTTCCTAACGGCGGCTTGAACTTGAGCATTCTTGATGGTTGGTGGTGCGAGGGTTATGATTACAAGACCGGTTGGGCGATTGGCGCCGGAGAGGATTATGATGATCCTGATTATCAGGATGAAATCGAAAGCAAGGCGTTGTTCGATATTATGGAAAACGATGTAATTCCCCTGTTTTACAATTATGACAGCAATGGCCTTCCCAGAAATTGGATTTCCATGATAAAACAATCCATGTCACAGCTTTGTCCTGTCTTTTGTACCGACAGAATGGTCCGCGAATATACGGATAAATTTTATATGGATTCCCACGCGAATTGGAAAAATCTTTCAGAGAATAACTTTGGCAAGACCAAAGATCTGGCAGCATGGAGACAATACATACGGGATAACTGGAATAATGTGTTTGTTTTTTCAGCCGTTATTCAGCAAAAAGAGGCCGATGTTGGGTTTGCCTTGAAGGTCGATGCCGAAGTCCAGCTTGGTGGCTTAAGACCAGAAGATGTTCAAATCCAAATTTGCAGCGGACCGCTTGACGCTGATAGGAATATTACCGGCGGAATTTCGGTTGATATGAAGCATATTGAAATGATTTCCAAAAGCCTGCATAGATATGAAGGGTATATTCCAAGCGATGAAAGCGGGCTTTTTGGGTATTCAATTCGTGTAATGCCGCGCCATACGGATATGAATGATCATTTTGGGCTTAAATTAATGCGCTGGATTGGAGATGAAATTCCAAGTAAATTAAGTGGAGAATCCAATCCTGTTATTTCCATAGCAAAATAAGTCTTCATGTATCGGTAAAACCCGGAGCAATTTATTTGCGAATAAACTATTTCTGATCGCCCAATAACAGCGAAAAATATTGGAATTATCCAATAACTATTGTTAAATCCCCATATATTTTACCTAAATTCAGATTATCCGCAACTACATCAAAAAAACATAACTATACTATTTTGAATGGCTTAGAATAGCTTTTTAGATTTATTCAGTTTTGGCTTAACTTCTGCATATAAAGTCGCCGGTAATAAAAGAAAATGAACCTCAAAAGGGAGGGTTAATGATGAGAGCTTTAAAGGGTTTTTCATTATTTGGCGGTTTGGCAGTTGTATTAACTCTGTTTTTTGTTGTAGGATGTTCGAATGCGCCTCTTCAGCCGGAAGTTCCTGAAGTACAGCAATTGGAACTTGGTAGAAGCCATGTTCCAACATCATCCACTGTCTATGATCAGAGCTTAATTGACACTGACGACGGCGGTCAAATTGATATTGAACGCAGTGTTTATCAGCATGAGTTTGTTGTGCCGGAAGACGCCATCGAGGCCAATACATTAATTACAGTTAAATCATCGGCTGAAGAAATTCTTGGCAAATCGGCAATCGTATTTGAATTTGGGCCTGACGGGCTTACTTTCAATACTTCCGCGAAACTAAAATTTGAGATGGCCGAATTAAACGCGAACGCGTTATCCGCAAAAATACTCTACTATAATCCGCTTAAGAAACAGTGGGAGTATCAGGCATCGGCGGCTGTTAAGAATGGTATTGTTGAATTTGATATCAATCATTTCAGCAAATATGCTATCAGCGATTAGCGATAACTCAAATTAAATTATAATTAAAACGGGCCGGTAGCCAGAAGCCGGCCCGTTTTTTTGTTTTTTATTTTGGAAATTATCAGGTTGAAAAGCGATATGCTTTTTTATTATATTCGTTGTGGAGAGATGCCGGAGCGGTTGAACGGGGCGGTCTCGAAAACCGTTGTCCCTTCGGGGACCCAGGGTTCGAATCCCTGTCTCTCCGGTTCTAATTTTTCTAACAAATTAACCCATTGTAATCAAAAAAGTTATAAAAAATAGTTCTCCGAATCGCTATATTTCTAACAGCTATCTAACGGAGAAATTGAAAAATGGCTAGCTTGCAATTTAAAAAAAGTAAGACTTGCTAAAATCGAAAAAGAAAGTATGATAAGAGAGATTAAGAACAAAAC
>CAZKYQ010000090.1:5671-10874 GCA_964556975.1 uncultured Ignavibacteria bacterium | reverse complement strand
CCAGATATTCACGCTTCTTTCAGGATTGTCGTCTATAATGATCGCGGAGTGCTGACGGTATTTATGAACCGGCTCGAAGAAAAATTCATCGTTTAGGACGGTTATGTTTCGCGGCTCGACCGGAAGAAGATCGTCAAATGACCGAAGCGTAGATTTGAAATTCGCTCCGGCCGCGTAAATGAGCGATCCGCCATCGGAGAGATATTTTCTCAAATCGGCGGAAGCGATTCTCAGATCCCTGGGCTTGCAGTCCATCATTATTATAACATCGTAATTTTGCAGACCGGCGAGGCCCTTGGGCGGACCTGGTGTGGAAAATCTCCCCGGCCTTTCGGGGAAAACAGCGTCAACCTCGAATTCATCGAATTTTGAAAAAGCCTGCTTCACAAACTTGTATTCCCAATTTAAAGAGGCGGTCCCTAAAAACAGCTTAATCTTGCTTTTCAATACTCTGACGAGCGCGACCCGCTCATTGTCCGCAATCCCGGATTCATCGCCGATAACAGGCGTCGAAATTCTATATTCGATATTGCCGGGATCGGGAGCCTCAATATCAAACGTAACATTAACAGACCGTCCGTTTGAGGGGATTTCGAAAAGCTTACTTCCTACGATTTTGCCGCCCTCGCTAACGACTAATTTTGATCTGCCGCCATCCAATCCTTCAGCGGATATCTCGACATTGATTTCAAAATTATCCCCGCTATAGGCTACGGGAGGCAGCGAGATATTTTTTATGGCGATATTTTTTTCCGATACATCTTTGCCAACGGTCAATGTAAAAACCGGCATTTTTAATTTAGAGGCGTAGTTAACAGGATCGCTTCCGAGGTTATTACGGCCGTCGGTTACTAATAACGCCGCCTTATATTCGTTGAAATTTTCAGAGGATGCCAGTTTCGCGAAAATATCAGCTATTGATGTCGCGTCGCCGGCCAAATCGCCAATTGCCGGGAATACATTTTCTCCTAATCGACCGGAAGAGAACGTATAAAAATCATTCTGATAAGCAAACCCGGCAAGCGTTTTGGATAAAAGGCTGTCGGCCAGTTCAATTCGAGAAAGCCCCTCGGATATTACAGACATGCTCGGTGAATCATCAATAAGGACAGCCAGCCGCGGTTTGATAGTATTATCAGTTTGGATATTTATCAGCAACTCTACTAAAATCAGGCCTATTGAAATTAGAACTATTGTTCGCAGTGACATTAGAATTATTTTCCATGATTTCTTTAGAGGGGGATAGCTTTTTCTATAAGCGAATATGGCAACAGCTACTGCTATAATGGTGATAAGCGAAAACCAAAACCAGTATTTTGATAAAATCAGTATTTCCATCTAAGGATTATTCCGCCTTTAAGAAAAAACGCCACTCATAATCAGGACAGAGCGGCGTAAAAAAAACACTTTCACGCGATTACATATCCCGAGCCGCGGCCAAATTCGCGAATTCCTCCAAAACAGGCTTCAGGGGAAGCCCATCAAGCGAATTAATTATCTCAACGGCATTTTGAACGTATTCTTTTGCCTTTTGTTCCGCGTATTCGATCCCGCCATTGTCCCTCACAAATTCGACTACATCGTTGATGTCGGATTGCCCGACATTATTACCAAGAACCTTTTTGAATTTCTTTTTGGAATTTCCATTGTCGTTTTTCAAAGCATGGATTAGCGGAAGAGTAACCCAGCCCTCGCGAATATCCGATCCGAGTGTTTTGCCCGTTTTTTTCGCTTCGCCAACCAGATCCAGAAGATCATCGGTTATTTGGAAAGCCATTCCGACATTTTCACCGAATTTTCTCAATCCCTCGCTGATTTCGCCATTTTTCCCGGAACATAATGCTCCGGCTTCTGCCGAACACGCGAAAAGCGATGCTGTCTTATCGGCGATTACGTTTAAATAACTTTCTTCGGTGATATCAAAATTACCAGTGTAAAATACCTGATTTAATTCGCCTATCGACACTCTTTCGGTCGCCTTCGAGAAAGAAGCCATAATTTCGGAAGATCCGGCTTTTACAAGCATATTAAACGCTTTCGCGAAAAAATAGTCGCCCATCAATACGGAAACGAGATTGTCCCATTTGTGGTTTACGGTCTCAAGGCCGCGCCGGGTATTGGATTCATCAACCACGTCATCATGAAGCAATGTGGCGGTGTGAATAAACTCTACTGCCAGCGACGAATACCTGGAAACATCGTTAAAATCGCCTGAAGTTAAAAATATGAGGGCGGGTCGGAGCCGCTTACCGACAGAGCCGAATAAGTGTTCGGTTACGCTTTTTATTATAAGGGAATCGGTTTCCAATTCCCGTTTGAATTCTTTTTCAAATTTATCAAGCTGGTTCGAAATTGGATCTAGTATTTTTGTGAAATCCATTCTTTATCCGATTATTTTTGCGAGTTTGGTTTCCATTTTAAGATTGGAAAATATCTTTTACCATAAAGGTTGTCAACTACAAAGCTTGACAAAACAGGCCTTTAACAAATTTATATTTTATCCTGCCAGAACAGCGCCGCCGTTGACATTCAAGACTTCCCCGTCGATAAAACTCGCCCACTCTGATGCCATAAAAACTATTGGCTTCGCTAATTCTCTCGCTGTCGCTGCGCGGCCGAGCGGTATAAATGATAGATATCTTGGGCCTTCCGGCCCGATTAGAGCTTCATGGCTCATGTCTGTATCCACCCATCCGGGCGCGACGCAATTGACCCTTATGCCAATTGGGGCAAGTTCAGTGCAAAGCGATTTTGTTAAAGCAATTAACGCCCCTTTTGACGCCGCGTAATGAGAATGAAAAGCCTCGCCGCGCTGCGCGGCTGTGGATGCTACAAAAACTATATTTCCGGATTTTTGGTTTTTCATAAACGGCACAACCGCGGATGAAAGGTAAAAACATCCCTTTAAGTTAATATTGAGCAAATGATCGAGAACCTCATCGGTCATTTCATCAATCGCCGCTTCGGTCCACACCCCCGCATTATTGATAAGAATATCTATCTTTCCGTAATCTTCAATTGTTGATTTAACCAAATTCTCGCAATCGGCTCTTTTGCCTATATCTGCTTTGACTACGAGGCATCGCCTGCCCATCTTTTCAACCTCTGATTTTACTTTCTCGGCCTCGACAGGGCTGGCGAAATAATTGATGGCCACATCGGCGCCAAGCTTGGCAAACAATCGTGCGGTTTCAGCCCCGATTCCTCTTGAGCCTCCGGTTACAATTGCGATTTTTCCATTGAAATCTATCATTGATATTATCTCCTAAAATCTTAAAGTAGCTTTTAATCTGTTTGGATTTAGGAGCAGTCCGAGGGCGTCATCAATTGAATTGACAAGTATGTCCGCGGAATTAACGGCCTCTACACACACTCCTTCATCAAGACATATTGCTATGCCGAATCTGGCTTCTTTGAGCATTAATTTATCATTTTTCCCGTTGCCAACAGCGAAAACATGCTCGGCCCCAAGCTCTGAAATATATTTCTTTTTTCGAAAATGCTGATTCTCGTCTTCTATAAAAACAAGCTTACAATCAACGCCGTTTAGCTCGCTTTTGGCTTTACCGTGAGTGTCGGCGGTTATTATATGAACTTCTAGTTTTTCGGCAAGCCTGTTAAGCGTTTCTTTGACCCTGTCCTGCAGTATGCCATCGACCGAAAGCGTGCCGGAATAATCACACACCAGGTGCCTTATGCTAACCTGCCCAAAACCAGGGATATCAACGGAAATCATATCTTCGATAATATTAAAAATATGTCTTGCTGGAAAGAGATATTTGAGTTTTTGTAGGTTATTTCGGAAAAAAGTAATTAATCTTTCAGATAGCAATATGCCTCGATTTCGACCAGCCAGTCTTCGCCAATAAGCTTGCTAACCCCATATATTGAGATGGCCGGTTTTATTTCGGCAAAATATTCGGCGTGCGCCTTGCCAGCCTCCTGCCACAAAGAAATATCTGTGAGAAGAATCCTTGTGCGGATAACATCATCGAGTCTTCCGCCTGCGTCTTTGATGGCCTGCTCGATTATTCCGAGACAATATTTCGTCTGGTTGTAAAGATCATCAGGAAACATTGTTGTGCCGTCAGCATTGATCGGGGCGGTCCCGGAAACCGAGATCTCTTGCCCGATTCTCACTGCGCGGGAAAATCCGATTCGGTCCTCGTATGGCGAGCCTGAAGAGATATTTTGCCTTAACATAACTCCTCCTTGATTATGACTTAACTATCCTTTCAAACAAGAAAAACCGGGGCGGCGTTAGAGTCAATCCTTTTCGTCTTCATCGACGCGGTCTTCTACAATCCAGCCCTCGCCGACTTCTTTTTCGCCTTTCTTATGATTAACACTTTCGCGCGTATACATTCTAACGCTTCGGATTAGAATGGAAATCAACCTGGTGATTATTAGCATGGCCAGAAAAATCAGGAGTACTCTAAACAAAAACCCGCCTTTTCATTTTGGTTCTTAGAGTGTTTGACATCATTGCCCTGTCTTCATATTAAGTACGAAAAACGCGCCTGTCAAGTTCTTGCGGATTTTTGGCCTTGAAACGAAGAGGTCAAAAGGGGGGGAATGACGGTGATGAAATGGCGAGTTCAATATATGTTGGTATTTGTCATTCCCGCGAAAGGGGAGAACTAGAGAATCCACGGGCACGAAACATAAAGAAATAAAATCATTCCTAAAAACGCTTGTCAGCAATATTACCGACTCCTATACTCAATAAGAGTTTTACTGGCGCGGGGTATTGGGTTAAATTGACACGTAGGGCATTATATGAGTTTTGAATTCCAAATTATTATTGTAGCAAATGGAGGATGCGATGTATGATTTTTTAAGGTTTCTGCACATAATAACCGCCGTTTTTATGTCGGTGCCGCTTTATAATTTAATCGTTGTTAATGAACGGGGGAGAATGGGCAAAGATGTCCCGACCGATGTCGACAAATATTTCGAGAATATCATTCGCGGCGGGGCAGGCAGATGTTTCGTGTTTCAAATGACGGTTTTTATCACCGGCATATTATTATTGATAACGGGAAGCCTCGGAATAACCGCCCTCTGGACAGATCTGATCATAGGCTTAAAAACACTTCTTTTAGTTGCCCTTACTTTGCTTCTCGCCCACGTTAATTTCAATATTCAGCCGAAAATCGACAGCGCCATTGAAAACGCATCCGGCTCTAGCTTGCCCGATGAT
>CAZKYQ010000090.1:0-5571 GCA_964556975.1 uncultured Ignavibacteria bacterium | reverse complement strand
AGATCATTTTTATTGACAATCTTTAAAATTAATATACCTTTTATATGATTAGACATTATAATACTTGAGATGTGTTTAAATGTAAGTAAGAGGATTTATGTTTAGTCGAGAAAAAAATAAAACGTTTTTATTATTTAGTGTCATAATTTACCTATTATTGATAGGGGTGGCTCCTGCAAATAGCGAATTTCATTCTGTAAATATTTATGATATTCGCGGGAGCTATATTGAAGCCATCAAAGTATCAAATCCAGTCGATGAAATTCAGATACGAGCAATACAACCCGCGACATATATTACTACAAAAGGCGATGAAATCAAACTCGCGGCTGGAGTGTATTATTTTGCTCAAAACTCTCAAAATATCAGTGCCCAAAATACAATATTAAACGAATTCGGTTTTATAGATGTTACAAATATTTACCTGCCCCTTGAAGAATGGGAAGCTGGCGATGTTGAAACCGCCGATTTAAACGAGGATGGTTTGCTTGATATTGTGTTTTCACTTCATTCCAGTAGTTACGATGGCTATTCAGATTATCGGCCAAGAGTATGGATTCAAACTCCGCAGGGAAACTTTGTAGATGAAACGGAGTTAAGAATACCGGCAACATCAACGCCATGCTATGATATTGAGCTATTTGACGCTAACTCCGACCAGCATGTTGATATTATAACAACAGGTTATGAATCAGGAGTATATTACATTTCATCGGCATTATTTATTAATGATGGAACTGGGCATTTTACTGATGAAAGCAATGCTCGGCTTCCTCAATATCTGGATTCCTCATGGGCATATTTCGTTGAGCCTGCTGATGTCGATAATAACCAATCAATGGATTTAATTGTTAACCTGTGGGATTTTAGTTCTTTTGGGACAGACTCTATCATAATTTATCCTGTTATTTGGATGAATAATGGAAATGGATATTTTTCCGAAGATACGCTCAACAGGATCCCATATCAAGATGGGCACTATGGATTTTCTGAATTAGCGGTGTCTGATATTAATAGTGATAGCCTTGTTGACATTATTTTTGCGAATATAGAAATGATATGGAGAGATCCCCAAGGCAATCCTTATGATACTCTTAACGGTCAAAACGCCTGCTACCGCAATACTGGCAATGGATTTTTTGTTGATGAAACCGAAGAGAGAATGCCGATTCAGGATAGCAGACATACAAGAGATTTAGCCATCTGTGATATTGATAATGATGATGATAAAGATATTTTGGAAGTTGGCTTTTATCAGGTGGGCCAATATAACCAGCAAGTAAGGCTTCTTGTTAATGATGGAGAAGGCAATTTTGATGTCTCATTAAACAGTCTGCCTGACAGTTTAGAAGGCTGGTTTAATGATTCGGAATTTGGTCTATTAAATGATGATCAATACCCGGATTTATTTATGATATCCGTTTTACCGGGCGAAGTTAATTATGATGTGCTTTTAGTTAATAACGGTGATGGTACATTTAGCGATAGTTCAAGTTTATTGCCAGATATCTTGGATTTTAGCGTATCATGCGCGCTATTTGACCACCAACTCGATGATGACATTGATATTTTTATAGATAACGGAGGTTCTGGACCGCCTCCTAATATTCATGGGCAAAATGTTTTATATCACAATACATTAAATGATCCTACGAGCATCAAAGAGGAAAATGATATGCTACCCGATGCTATATTTCTTTTTCAGAATTATCCGAATCCATTTAATCCGATCACAAAAATTAAATTCTTCTTGCCAATGCCTGCAGATGTTAAGTTGGAAGTCTTCAATTTAGTCGGTCAAAAAATATCCATAATAAAATGCGGCAATCTTGAATCTGGAAAACATAGTTTAGAATGGAATGGCAGTGATTTTTCCAGCGGTATCTATTTCTACAGGCTGCAAGTGGGGGAGTATGTTGAAACAAGAAGGATGGTGTTATTGAAATAACCCCTCGCGCCATCAATACGATAATTTGAAAAGGCCGCTCCGGCTGGTATGCCATCAGCGGTTTGAGAATTATATCCTGGCATGCCTCTCAACCGCCAACATTTAAAATGAACGGCCTAAAGTTTCCCGCTATCAACTTCCTTCAGAAAATCGATCCGGGGATGTTCCAATACGCCCGCCTTATTCATCGTATTTTTCAATTCTGAAGATGTCATGAATGAACGAGCGTTTTCAACGTTATCCCACTCAAATAGCAAATTCAAATCGTTGGGATTATTTTCTTCATGACAGATCTTAAAGGACTTTTCCCCCGCTGATTTCCTGGTTTCCTCGAAATTATCAAAGACAGACTTCCACGCTTTATAATCGCGGACTTTGTGCTTAACGCTTACATAAGTCATAGTACCTCCATTGACAGATTTGAGTTTCTTGACATTATTAAAATTGAACGCTTCAAAAGTCACCGTTGTAAACTGGCATCCCTTTTAGCGGCGAAAAATTAAACATGGCAATTTAAACCGAACGTTGTTGGTAATGGTTCCCAATTTCATTTAAAAATATTGGAGATCTTGAGCATCCGAACGCTAGTTTCAATACCATACGGAATACAGATAAACGAATTTTCCATGCAATGTTTGATCCACATTAAAGTGTGCATCACAATGCGAACATAATGTTTTTCACTTATTAAATGGCATTCAGATAACAGATATATATGATCCGGTTTAATAAACATCTAATTCGGCAACTCTAAAAATAGCATGAACTTAAGTCGCATATCAGATGCCCCAATTTTATTTCTTTAAATCTGGGTTTGATTTTTGCTTTTCATATATAAGGAAAACAAAAATAATTTTTTGGGTGATATTTGAGATAATTGGAAGAAGGTTTTTTGAATAGTCTAATTAGAATAATCGTAGTCTTTGTCGCATCTCTTTTTGTAGTCGCGCCAGCGCAAGAGGTGATAATCACGGGATTCCCACTCGGAATCGGAAGCGATGTAGATCCGAGTTTTTTTGAGGCTTATTTCCCACAGCTTCAGGCACTAGCTGACACTTTGCGCGACCAACCCCTGACGCGGGCAATTGTAACCGGGGGCGCTGATGGCGCGCGTTACCTGCAAAACCACGATTCGCAGAACCCCGGTCTGGCAATCGGCCGGGCGCACGCGCTTAGGAATCTGCTCGTTGAAAAATTTAATATTGAATCGAGTCGAATTGTTGTTCAATCAAGTAATGTGAAACACAAAGGCGGACTCTATCGTTATGCCAGCGTCCGCATTGCCCGGGAGCTTTCCGACTTAGACGCGCGGCTCGATACTCTTGCGGCGCGGCCGGTGGAAAAACAAATAACCGAAGTGAAAGAAATCTATCAAACCATTCCGGAAAATATGGGGTTACAGCTGGGCATGGGATTCTCTTCATCGCCATTTGGCGGGATACCGATTTTGTCCGGGGCCATCACATGGAAGCGAATGATATTTATCGAGGGAATTGTGGGGCACACTTTCTGGAATAACTCGTTCAGTTTTGATGGCAGTAATTTAGATACCAGGCGGCGCATGGCCGGCGGCTTGGCTTCCATTTATCCTCTGTCAAACATACCGGTGGGCGTAACAGGCGGCTGGCTTCGAATTGAAGAGATATCGCAGAGATACAATGAATACGTAAAGATGTCGGAAGGCCCAGTTATCGGCCTGCGAGTAACGCCGTTTGATTTCCTCTCCATTACGGCAGTACAAAATACGGCAAAACATAATTTGGCCGGTGAACTTAAATCCAAATTAAAGAACGGCCAGTTTCTATTGTTCGCGAATATCCATATAGTTTTTGGGGGCGGAAAATGAAGAAATTAATTATGAGCTCAATCTGGGTCGTTATATCAGCCGGGTTTATATACCTGGCAAATTGTTCCAAACCGCTTGATGTCAGCCAAATCATACAGGAGACGGATACCGTATTTATATCTGACACGATTATCTTTTCTGATACATTATACGCGGATACCACTTTTATAGATACGCTATATATAGATTCGACAATCATTGATACCGTTTTTCTCGACACGATATTTTGCGCCAGGCTTAATTCTCAACGCCAGGAGATTGTCTGGATGCTCTTCAATCAGGAAGGGCAATTCCGTCTGGAATTACAAACGCTAACAGAGCGAATACGTGATTCACAAACGCTATTAATAGATATAGGCAGCTCGCAGTTCCAATGGGATTTATCGGAAAACCGCGAATTGGAAATAGATGTTAATCTCGAGCGAAATGCAATAATACAAATTACTACCCTTCCACCGCATGCGTATGGCCAGGCTATTGATATATGCATGAGAGTTAGAGCTCCTTAGCTTTTTATAGTATCAACATTGTCCTTTATCATAGCAACCTTGTATAATAACAATCCGCTGATTAATTTATATAAATAATATATATGTTATCGCAGATGCTATTAATTTAAAGAGGTATTGGTTTGCAATATTATATCAATTTACCATCAGCCTGAATCCTTTTCCGTATATGCCCATAATTTCTATTCGTTTATCGTCTTTAAAATATTTTCTTAGTTTAGAAATGAATACGTCCATGCTTCTGCCGCTAAAGTAGCTTGTATTTCCCCAAATCTCGCGCAGGGCAACTTCCCTTTCGAGAATTCTGCCTTTGTGAAGGCAAAGCAAAAGTAACAGCTCGGATTCTTTATGAGTTAATTTATTTTTATGATAATACTGAATCAGCGTTGATATTCTCGTTAGAATTACCTATATACATGAATGTGAAACCCCCAGGAAGAATTGGAATTTAAACTATTTTACTAAAAGGAATGAAGAATGTACACAGTAGACGCTCTCCTTGAGTTCCATGAACGAACTCATCGCAGCCTTAAGATGCTACTGGCGCATTGCGGCCAGCTTAGCGCAGAAGAATTGAACCGCGAGCTGACAGGTTTCGGCTATCCCACAGTGCAAATCCAGCTTCATCATATTATTGGCGCCGAGAAGTATTGGATCGGCGTGTTGAAAGGGCGCATCGATGTCGGCGACAAAGAGTCGGATTGCCCAACTGTAGAATTGCTTGAGACTTATCGCCAACAGGTCTTCTCTGCCTCAGCGGAATATCTTCGAACCGCCTCGAAGGATGAGCTGAACACGCCGCGCATGATGATGACTTGGGGGAATAAAGAAAAAATGCTGATACCAGCACACGTCTTTATCCGTCCACAGGCGCATATCTACCAACATCAAGGCCAAATTGCGGCAATGTGCCGGCTCATGGGAAAACCGGTCCCGGCTGGTTTGGATTATCCTATAACATAATCGGTTGCGTTGCTTCTTTAGGCTGATTAATGGCTTCTCTATTTTTATATAAAGCATAAATAATATCAAAGTAGAAAATAAATTGAAACGGGCGAATTAAGTCCCCAAATGGGTCTTGCAGACAGCGTTTTTTTGCCTCGACAATGATCTTTTAATGCTCAAGCTCCAAAACAGAAGTTATTATGAAAAAAAACCTTTCAATCAGGGTTCAAATAGTATAACTTTATCCCATGTCGATTGTGGCAACAGAAAAAGAACAGTTTGCCGGAGTGGCGGAATAGGTAGACGCAAGGGACTTAAAATCC
>CAZKYQ010000089.1:0-11110 GCA_964556975.1 uncultured Ignavibacteria bacterium | reverse complement strand
CCGGTAAATAAAATTCCGTTGCTGTGCGAACTGCAGGGAGTGTTCATGTTTAGGAAGACGAATTTCAGTTTTTATTTTCCACTTGGTACGATGATTCTTTTAAGTGTTAGTTTGTCATTAATTTTTTGTATTATTAGTTATCTAAAAAAATGAGCCTCGATATAAATCTTTTTGACTATGACTTGCCTGAGGGAATGGTCGCGCTTTATCCCGCTGAACCTCGCGATAGTTCAAGGCTGTTGATCCTGCCGCTTGATAATAGTGGTTTAAGGCATACAGAATTTAATAGTTTTCCCGAATTATTGCGTGATGGAGATATATTAGTTCTTAATGACTCTCGGGTATTTCCCGCAAGGTTAATCGGCAAGAAGAAAAACACCGGCGGTAAGGTTGAATTGTTTTTGCTTGAGAAACAAAATGATAATACCTGGGACGCGCTCGTCCGGCCGGGGCGGCGTCTTCAGCCCGGTACGGAAGTAATGTTTTTTGATAATATATTATCAGCGCGCTTGGGCGAAAGGACCGCGAGCGGCGGGCGATCAATTCAATTCAGCTCTAACGGTGATTTAATGGATATCATTTGGAAATTTGGTGAAATTCCTCTACCGCCATATATCAATCGGGATGTCGAAGAATCGGATAAAACCAAATATCAAACGATCTACGCTGAAAATGTCGGAGCAGTCGCCGCGCCAACCGCCGGCTTTCATTTTACGGAAAATGTTTTTAAAGAATTGGGAAAAATCGGAGTTGAGACCGTCAAGCTTACGCTTCATCCCGGCCTTGGCACATTTCGTCCCATTACGGTTTCCGACGCTGAGAAACATAAAATGCACGAGGAAAAGTTTTCCATTCCCCAAAAGACCGCGGAGATGGTGAACGCGGCAAAAAAAGACGGTAGAAGAATCATCGCGGTAGGCACTACTACTGTCAGGGCGTTGGAATCTGTTTTTGATTTATTCGGCGAAGTTCGTCAATGTGATATGCAGTCTACGGAATTATTTATTACGCCTTCATATCAATTTAAAATAATTGATGGCATGTTGACGAATTTCCATCTGCCGAAATCGTCATTGCTGTTGCTTGTATCGGCCCTTGCGGGACGAGAACGGGTATTGGAAGCGTATAATGAAGCTATAAGAAGGAAGTATCGTTTCTATAGTTACGGCGATGCAATGTTGATCTTATGAAAATATCGAGGAATGTCGCGATAGTTGTGGCCGGAGGAAGCGGGTCGCGGTTTGGAGGCGAAACGCCAAAGCAATATTTGGAACTCGACGGCAAACCAATCATTGCTTATAGCCTGGATTTTTTCGAGCACAGCAAGTTGGTGGATGAAGTTATACTGGTAGTATCGACAGATTACCTTGTTTATGCCTCCCGGGAAATTGTGGATAAATTCGGTTTTAAGAAAGTAAAGAAAATTACCGCGGGAGGAGAATGCCGCCAGGAATCGGTTTTAGCGGGCTTGTCTTCATGCGCGAAAGGAACAGACCTGGCCATTATCCACGACGCTGTCAGGCCTTTTCTGGCGAATGATCTTTTGCAAAAGCTCGCTAATAAGGCAGATCAGACCGGGGCCGCGATACTTGCCGTTCCCGCGAAAGAAAGTATTAAGCTTGTTAAAGACGATAAAATTGATAAGACTTTACAACGAGATATTGTTTGGATAGCCCAGACCCCGCAAGTTTTTCAATTTGATAAAATTATGGATGCCCACAGAAAGGCCGAAGATTCCGAAGACGAGGCTACGGACGATTCACAGCTGTTTGAGCAATATTGCGGCGAGGTCTCGGTAGTGAGAGGAAGTTATAATAATATTAAGATTACGACCAAGGGTGATTTTGTGATGGCTCAGGCAATTTTGAGAGGATTGTAATGATAAGAATTCGGATTGGACAGGGATACGACATTCACAGGCTTGTCAAGGGACGAAAACTTATTCTGGCCGGTGTTGAAATTCCCTTTGAAAAGGGCCTTGCTGGACATTCCGACGCTGATGTTGTCGCGCACGCCGTAATGGACGCTTTGCTTGGCGCCGCCGCGTTGCCTGATATAGGAGTTCATTTCCCCAATACAGATCCGGCTTATAAAAACGCCGATTCCTTTGAACTGCTGGAAAAAGTTAGAAATATGGTCATAGGCAAAAAGTATTCAATTGGAAATATCGATATTACTATAATCGCGGAGCTTCCGAAATTAACCCCGTATATTAATGAAATGAAAGGAAGTTTGTCTCGCGTCCTTGAAATTAGCGAAGAAGATATTTCAATTAAGGCGGCAACTAACGAGAAACTGGGCGCGCTTGGAAGGGGCGAAGGGATTGCCGCTTTGGCAGTCGCATTATTGTATTTATGAGTTTCGATCAGATCCTTGAAATAATTCGTACTCAAAATGAGTTCATTATATACGGTATTATGTTCGTAGGTTCTTTCATCGAAAATATATTTCCTCCATTTCCGGGCGATACAACAATTCTCGCGGGCGCGTTTATAGCAGGCGAGGGAAATATTGGCTATATTGGAATATTATTTTCCGCAATTGCCGGGGGAACCCTGGGAGGAATGACGCTATATTATATCGGCCGCGCCAAGGGCCGCGCATATTTTGAAAACAAGGACCGTAAATACTTTGGAAAAGCGGCTCTTTTAAAAGTTGAGACTTTGTTTGATAAATACGGTAACTTCTTATTGATCTTCTCAAGGTTTTTTGCGGGAATCCGGTCGGCAATCTCAATCGGCGCGGGACTCGGCGATGTCCGGTTCGCGAGAATGCTGGTTTTGACGATAATTGGCAATCTTTTATGGTGCGGGCTTCTTGTCGGTTTAATGCTTTATACAAAATCAAACTGGGAAATGATTATTGGATTAGTAAAAAAATATCATATAATACTTTTCGCGTTTGTTCTGATAACTTTGGCTGTCTGGTTTGTAAGGAAACAATGGCACAGAAAAAAAAGCTAACAGTTGCTGTATTGATGGGGGGACACTCCGCCGAGAGAGACGTATCGCTGGCTACCGGCGCGGGCGTAATTGACGGTTTGCGTAAAGCGGGCCATAACGCGGTTGGTATTGACACCGCGTTCGGCGCTGGCCAGCTTACGGGCAAAACGGTCAAAGAGCTTTCAAAAATAGAGAAAAATCCGCCATCGACCACTGACCTTGAAAGCCTTGACCATAGAACGACTATACAAACGATAAATTCACAGGATCTGAAAAATGTAGATTTAGTTTTCATTGCGCTACACGGAGGCATAGGCGAAAACGGGACTATCCAGGCGCTTCTTGATATTGTCGGCGTTCCTTATACCGGTTCCGGCCTGTTAGCGTCAGCTGTGGCAATGGACAAACTCGCGGCCAAGAGGATTGTTTCGGCAGCCGGAATTCCAACCCCGGATTATTTCGTAAGACAATCGGCCAATATCGGGGCAATTTCGGATTTGATAGAAACGATAAAAGGCGGTGTCGGATTCCCGGTAGTTGTAAAGCCCAATGACCAGGGATCATCGGTGGGTCTTAATATTGCCAACTCACCATCGGAATTAGAAGAGATTGTAAACACCGCAAAAAAATATTCTGATAAACTCCTGTTTGAAAAATACATAGAAGGCAGGGAATTAACGGTCAGCATGCTGGGAGACCAACCGTTGCCTGTCGCGGAGGTTGTGCCGAAAGATGGTTTTTACGATTATCATCATAAATATACGCCAGGTATGAGCGATAAGATTGTGCCTGCGCTAATATCGGATAGTGAAACCAAAGAGATACAGAGATTGGCCATGGAGGCGTTCAACGCGATTGGTTGCCGCGGGTATGCGCGAATTGATTTTCGCCGTTCAAGCGATGGCGAACTATATTTTTTAGAGGCCAATACTCTTCCCGGCATGACCAAAACTTCGCTTGTGCCCAAAGCCGCTATGGCGGCGGGAATCAAGTTTCATGAATTGTTGGATCGGATTGTCTTGATCGCGTTAGAAGATTACAAAAAGGAAAAATCAAAATGAAATTCAAGCTGGCATTATTCGATCTTGGCGGCACGCTAATTGATTTTGAAAACCGTCCCTGGCATGAATTAGGCATGATGGGTTGCAGGGAATCATCGCGATTTCTTAAAGACAATTTTGGGGCTGAGATTTCGCCCGAGGTTCTCAATGAAAAATTCTATCTCGTTATCGACCAGATGATAGAGTCAAGGACCGAAAACGATGTGGAAATAGATCTGATTGCTGAAACTAAAGAGATACTGCGAGGATTTGGAATAGACATGATCAATGGAATCCCTGAGAAATTTATCAGGGCGCATTACAAGCCCATTCGGGAGCAAATTACTTTAGTGCCGGGTGCTGTTGAGATTCTAACCGAATTAAAACAGGCCGATGTAAAAATCGGATTGGTGTCCAATACTGTATTTCCGGCCGATTATCATCGTTCGGAAATGCGGGATTTTGGAATTTTCGACTATTTTGATTTCACTCTATTTTCATGCGAAGAGAAAATTCGCAAACCAAATGAAGATCTCTATCTTAGGGCACTAACAATGGGAGGCACTGAAGCCGGCCAAACGGTTTTTATTGGCGACCGTCTTCTGGAGGATGTCGGCGGGCCGCAATCTGTCGGTATAAAAGGCATATTGAAGCATGTCAAGCGCCGTGAATATTCGGCGGACATCGAGCCGTTTGAAACAATTTACGACCTTGCCGAGTTAAGAAATATTATTTTGCAATCATAAAGGAGGATTTGTGGGGAAATATGAAAAATTACTAAAAGAGCTGACCGAGGCTCACGGCGTGCCCGGTTTTGAAGATGAGGCCGTTGATGTGATGAAAAAATATATCAAGGGCGCTGATGAAATTTTTTATGATAAGCTTGGAAGCCTTATAGCAAAAAAAAGCGGTACGTCTGCTTCTCCAAAGGTGATGATCGCGGGACATATCGACGAGATAGGGTTTATTGTTAAAGAGATAACCTCAGAGGGCTATATTAAATTCCTGCCCCTTGGCGGATGGTGGGGACATGTGGCGCTAGCGCAGACTGTAATTATTAAAACAACCAACGGCGACGTTCCCGGCATTATAGGCTCAAAACCGCCGCATATATTGGAAGACGAGGAACGGAAAAAGGTAATGAAGCTCACAGATATGTTTATTGACATCGGCGCCTGCGATGGATTCGATGTTAAAACGCTGGGTGTGAAACCGGGTGATCCCATAATTCCTGATTCTCGGTTTCAAGTAATGGGTAATCCCGATATGTATATGAGCAAGGCTTTTGATAATAGAATCGGCGCGGCCGCCGCGGTAGCCGTAATCAACGAGCTTAGTAAAGTCGATCACCCGAATACGGTTTTTGGCGTAGG
Source organism: uncultured Ignavibacteria bacterium (assembly GCA_964556975.1). Taxonomy (GTDB): domain Bacteria; phylum Zixibacteria; class MSB-5A5; order UBA10806; family UBA10806. Next base: position 5,755 of record CAZKYQ010000089.1, on the reverse strand, counting down.
GACAGTTCAGGAAGAGGTTGGCCTTAGAGGCGCTGGCACTGCCGCTCATGTAATAGAACCCGATGTCGCTATTGTGGCGGATGTTTCGTTGGCCATAGATGGTCCCGGTACCACAAAGGGTTCGCCCGGTAGGCTGGGATCCGGTCCTTCTATTACCGTTATGGACGGCTCGATGATTCCTAACCGCCATCTCAGGGATTTGGCAGTCAAAACGGCTGAAGATAACAAAATCCCGTTTCACTTCGCCGCTCTTGATCGAGGAGGCACCGACGGCGGGCGTATTCATATGAATAGAGCAGGCGTACCGTCAATTTATATGGGCGTGGCGACAAGATATATACACAGCCATACCGGGATAATTCACAAAAAGGATTTTGAGAATCTCGTCAAGCTGATATTGGAAATGGTTAAAAAACTTGATTCGAAAACTGTTGCGTCATTTACCAAAAGATGATTCAACGGCAAGCATTAAGTTTTATAATTTTAATTACGATAATAAGGGGGAAACTGAATTCGAAAGGTCAATGAAATGTCTCTGAAATTTTACAATACCATGACTCGTTCTCTTGAAGATTTTGAACCTATTGAACCGGGTAGGGTTAGAATGTATACCTGCGGCCCGACTGTCTATGCTCCCGCGCATATCGGCAATTACAGAGCTTACATTTTCGAAGATATTCTGAGAAGGTATTTGATTTATAAAGGTTTTAAGGTTGTCCAGGCAATGAATCTGACAGATATCGATGACAAGACTATTCGAGACGCTAACGCGGCCCGTATTACGCTAAGCGAACATACAAAACAATTCAAAGATATGTTTTTTAGGGATATTGACCGCCTGAATATTCAAAGGGCGGAATATTATCCCGCCGCGACTGAGCATATAAATGAGATGGTTGAATTGGTTGAAAAACTGATTGAGCGGGGCCATGGATATCGTTCAGGCGATTCGGTTTATTTTAAAATTTCAACCTTTCCCAAATATGGCGCTCTATCTCACATGAAGATGGATGAACTAAGAAGCGGGGCGAGAGTTGATTCGGATGAATACGAAAAAGAAACCGCCTCTGATTTCGCCCTATGGAAAGGTTGGACAGAAAAGGACGGCGCGGTTTTCTGGGAAACCACTCTGGGAAAAGGCCGGCCTGGCTGGCATATCGAGTGCTCGGCGATGGCGATGAAATATCTCGGAGAACAGTTTGATATGCATACCGGAGGAGTCGATAATATTTTCCCGCACCACGATAATGAGATTGCCCAGTCCGAAGGGGCGACAGGGAAGAAATTTGTAAATCTTTGGATGCACAACGCCCATCTGATTGTTGAAAATAAGAAAATGTCCAAATCCGAGGGCAATTATTATACGGTCCAGGACCTCACTGATAAGGGCCACGATCCTTTAGCTGTCCGGTACGTTCTTCTTTCAACTCATTACCGCCAGCAATTAAATTTCACGATGGACGGTCTTGAGGCCGCTAAGGCCGCGATCACTCGTTTGAGAGATTTCAAATCGAATGTTCAGAATACATCGGGGACTGGAGACAATAAGGCCGTTAAGGCCGCGCTTGATAAAGCGGTAAGCGGTTTTGATGAAGGCCTTGATAATGATCTGAATATTTCGCCTTCCCTCGCGGCCATTTTCGATTTTGTTCGGGATATTAATTCCATAGTCGCGAAAAATGGATTATCAGAAGACCAGAAAAAATCGGTACTTGAAACCCTGAGAAAATTCGACAGCGTACTTGGGGTCATATTTGTCGAAGATACAGGCATAGATGATGAAATCGAGGAGATGATACAGAAACGACTGGATGCCAAGCAAAACAAGGATTATCAAACAGCCGATAATATTCGCAAGGAACTTCTTTCCAAGGGTATCATTCTCGAGGACACGCCGACCGGCACAAAGTGGAAACGAAAAATCAAGTAAACACATAATTTACGGCTGAATAACGGCCGCCGATTGAATAATTCCCTTGGTTGCCAAGCGCCTGCTTGCAACCTTTTTCATCACAGAACACTATTTTGGGGTTACGAAGCGGCGCTTCGTAACCAGTTCATAATAATCTTCTTCAACCGGCTGAATAACGGCCGTCTTTTTTTTGCCGATAAAACCAATATGAAGATAATAATCTTAACGGCAGTTAGTTTTCTCTTTTGTTTAAGCGGGAGAAGTTACGCTCAGGAAAACCCCGTTTCCTGGTTAAACGATGCAATTGTGGAGGACCCCACAGATTTTGAATCAATTGAAAAATTAGTAAAGCTATACTTGGAACAAAGAAATTACTCTTTCGCTGAAAGCCTGTTAATAGAATATAGCAAAATCGACAGCATGAACGCTAAGGCGGTCTATCTTGAAGCGCGTGTTCTTGATCTATCAGAAAATATCAATAAGGCAATGGTAAAATATGAAAAAGCTATCAGCCTCGATTCAACCCTCTGGCAGGCTCATAGAGATTTGGCGTTTCTTTACGATATTTTTTCTGATTACGATAAAATGAATCGGCTTATGGGAAGAGCCATTGCATTCGCGCCATTCCCCGAAAGCCTTTATTATGATTACGGTTATACGTTTGACATGAGAGGTCGGATTGACTCGGCGTTATTTTATTATCGAAAGGCCGCTGAATTTAATCAGGAGGATTACCAAGCCTGGCTTAATATAGGAGCGATTGTCGGAATCAATGGAGACTTGGATTCGGCAAAATTATATACTGAAAAGGCGGTATCCATTAATCAGGATACGCCCGAAGCGTTTTACAATCTCGGAGAAATCAACCTGTCTCTGGGGTTGTTTGAAGAGGCTATCTCTAATTTCCAATATGCGCTTGCGTTAGACTCCAAGCTTTTCGAAGCACAGAAAAAATTGGGTGAGCTTTACGAAATTATTGGCGATTCCGGTATGGCCTTCATATATTTTAACGAATTTCTTGATTCGGCTCCAATATTGTATAAGGAAGATATTGAGGAAGTACGCGTCAAATTGACCACTTATAAGTAATATTAAAAACGACTATCAAGTTGCATAAAATTGCAGATAATTGTCTCATTTACTTGATATTTTAAGTAATGGCCATATTTTATTGTTGATAATTTCTATTTTTGAAATGGCTAACTTGTTGATACACAATATATTTGTTTGATATTTTTTGGGCCCGCAAAATATCGTTTCTTGGCACTATCTTTGCCTTAATAGTCGGCGAAGGCAAGAAATAGTTGGGCTTGAAAGCATGGGAGTGGTGTGCTGGACCACCAACCAGCCCCCCCGAATGATTCGGGGATCCCCCTCCACCACTTCCATGCAAATTTTATGAGGATTAAGATGATTGTTGCAAAAGAGCAAAAAGCCAGATTGAGTAACCTTGAATTGGGCTTGATTGTCCTTGGCGGACTTATTGCATTAGCAGTTGTTTTGTTGCCGTTGAAATAGGATTATTCTTACAGCTTGACTTTCACGGCGGTCATATTATTATCCGCAAGTGAAAACCAGAAACGATCTTCAACTCAAGCTTGATAATCTGCCCGATAAACCGGGTTGCTATTTATTTAAAAATCGCGACAATAAAATAATATATATAGGCAAAGCGGCCTCTCTAAAAAAAAGAGTAAAATCATATTTCCAGAAAAGCGCAAGAGACCCCAAAACCGAAAAGCTAATATCGAAAATATATGATTTTGAATTTTTTATAACTTCATCGGAGAAAGAGGCGCTGCTTCTCGAATCAAATCTAATTAAGGAACATAAACCGCAATACAATATCGATCTTAAAGATGATAAGCGATATCCGTTTATAAAAGTTACAGTATCCGAACCATTCCCGCGTTTGCTTGTGGTCAGGCGCGTTCAAAATGATAAAGCAAAATATTTCGGGCCATATACAAACGTAACGGCTATGAGAAAGACCTTGAAACTGATTCGAAAGCTTTTTCCCATTCGCTCATGTTCACTGGAGCTTCCCTCAAAGCGCAAGTACAGGGTCTGTCTTGATTATTTTATAGGAAGATGTCCCGGCTGCTGTGAAGAGGAAAAAAGCTCGCCTGAAATATATCAATCCATGATCGACGAGGTTTTGCTGTTTCTTTCGGGCAGATCAAAAGAGATTGCCAATAGGCTGCGGATTCGCATGGAAAAACTATCGGAAGAGATGCGATATGAAGATGCGGCCAAAATCCGCGATCAACTTCAGTCCATCGAATCGGTTATCCAGAAACAGAGGGTTGTCAGCCCGGACCTTATTGATAAAGATGCCATTGCTGTAGAAATTGAAGGCGGGGACGCATGTATTGCGCTTTATCAGGTTCGCGAAGGCGTGCTGATAGGCCAAAAACATTTTATCGTTGCCACGGCCGGATTTCAGGAATCGGAAATCGTTCGGAATTTCATCCCAAGATATTACAAAACCGAGACTATTTTTCCCGAAGAGGTCCTGATCCGGCAAGCCTTTGAGGACCTGAACCTGATGCAAGATTTTCTGGTAGAGAAATCCTCGCGAAAAATAAAAATAGCCGTTCCTCAAAAAGGCGGAAAAGCCGATTTTATGAAAATGGCGGGCTTGAACGCCAAACATAATCTAAATCTTTATTTGGCCCAGAAAAGCGCCTCCAAAAAGAGGGCGCCTCATGCCGTATATTCCCTCTCACGAGATCTTTATCTGGGAAATTTGCCTCGTACAATTGCCGCTTGTGACATTTCTAATCTCGGAAAAGACCATGCTGTAGGCTCCGTAGTGTTTTTCTCCGATGGCATGCCTAAAAAAAATGGATATCGCCGGATGAGGATAAAGACTATTAAAGGACAGGACGATTTTTCGATGATGAAAGAGATAGTTGGCAGATATTTCGTACATCTTGCGGAAAACGGCAAGGACAATCCGGATCTTCTGCTTATAGACGGCGGAAAAGGGCAGCTTAACTCCGCGCTTGAGGCCTTAAAGGACCTGAACCTGCCCGATCAACAGGTCGTATCTCTTGCCAAACGGTACGAAGAAGTATACTTGCCGGGACGATCCCAGCCGATATCATTGCCGAAGGTGTCTTCTTCAATAAAATTACTGCAAAAAATCCGAGACGAGGCGCATAGATTCGCGGTTACTTATCATAGAAAATTGCGATCAAAAAAAATGACAGAATCCGAACTTGATGTTATTCCGGGCGTAGGCAAGAAAAGAAAAATTGATTTGCTGGCGTCTTTCTGATCGGTTGAACAAATAAAGAAATTATCGTTGGATGATTTGCGGTCGGCGCCGAATATTCCTGAAAAAGTCGCCCGCTCAATCTGGAAACATTTTAATCAACAGGTGGATGATGACTGAAGATTTAATTATTGAGATTCTTGATCTCGGAGAGTATTTTGTTAATTGCTATATTGTCGGCGACGCCGGCTCCAAAAAAGGAATTATTATTGATCCGCCCTGGGACCCTGAACGGATAATCGCCCATGTAGAAAAATTCGAGCTTGAAATAGAGAAAATCGTAATAACTCATGGACATGCCGATCATATAGGCGCGTTGGAAAGTATCCGCTCCCATTATAAGGCGCCAGTTTGTATCGGCGAAAAGGACGCGCTTATGCTTACCGATCCTGTCGCCAATCTTTCGGGTTTTTCAGAAGTTTCCACAGTTTCCGGCCCCGCGGATACGCTTTTGCGCGAAGGAGACATTATTGAAGTCGGAAAGTACAAATTCGAGGTTTTTGAAACGCCGGGCCATTCGCCCGGATCTATTTCGCTATACGGAAATGGAGTCGTGTTTACCG
>CAZKYQ010000088.1:6337-11112 GCA_964556975.1 uncultured Ignavibacteria bacterium | reverse complement strand
ATCGCCACTGTTTCAAAAGATGCGCAGGTTGTTGAGGCCGCCGCGCTAATGCTATTTAAAGACGTTGACCGGGTCATGGTCGTTGACAAAGAAAGATTGATCGGCATGGTTTCCCGTACCGATATCGTTTCCAAGATAATCCGCGGCTAAAAAAATATATGATAAACAATATCGAGGAGATAACCGCGGTATCGGCAAAGGCGTCGGCGTGGCAGTCCCTATGGACTTTCCCGTCGATGATATTTTCGGCACTGGTCATAGCCTGGGGCGCGGAATCGGCGCAGTTTCTTGTATCGCAGGCGTTTGCTCTTACCATGCTTGCCTTTATACAAACACTTCCCGAATTTGCCGTCGAGGGCTTTATAGCCTGGAATGCCGGGAATTTTCCAACTTCCACAAATATAGGATTAATGACGGCTAATTTCACGGGCGCCATCAGGCTGCTTGTGGGGCTTGGCTGGCCTCTGATTTATATTACAACCGTTATTTTCAATATGAAAAAAAATAAATCCCGCACCGTCCATATCGAGCTTGAAGACGAGCACGCGATAGAACTTACCGGGCTTTTCGCGGGTTCTATCTACGCGTTTTTAATTGTTGCCAAAGGATCTTTGACTTTGCTGGATAGCTTCGCATTATTTGTAATTTATATCATTTATGTCTTGGTACTTTTGAAACTCCCTGCGCGAGATGAGGCCAAAATCAATGAACTCGAGATGGTACCGCGATATATACTCACGAGAAAAAAGACGTATAGGAATATCCTAATCTGGTTATGTTTTATAGCCGGAGGAGGAGGAATAATTTTTATCGCGTCCCCGTTTTTGGAATCCGCTTTGGGACTTTCATTTGTACTTGGCGTACCGGCGTTTATGATGATCCAATGGCTGGCGCCGTTCTTATCGGAATTTCCCGAAAAAATATCCGCGTTCTATTGGGCAAAAAGCGTGACTAAAGCTCCTATGGCTTTAATGAACATGGTGTCATCCGGGATCGCCGAACTTACTTTGCTGATTGCGATAATACCAATTGTATTCTGCATCTCATTGGGAGATATTCGGGGTATAGAATTCGACTGGATACATAGAGCGGAAATAATGCTTACGGCAACCCAGGCCATACTCGGCGTTGTTATTTTATCAAAAATGAAATTCAGGTGGTTTGAGGCGGCGGGGCTTTTTATTCTATGGTTTACCCAAATATATTTTCAATATGCCGCCAGCCAGATAGCAATTCCTTTTGTGGAAGATTCAAACTTCATCAAGATTATCTGGGACATCATGCATATAGAGATTTTGGAATACTACAATTTTGTTTATTGGATTTGGATCATTCTGGAGATAGCGATTATTTTAGCCGTTTACAAAAAGATTCCGCTATTAAAATCGCTTCGGATCGCGTGGAACTCCCGCAAAGGCGCCTGAAATTAAGCACATAAGAAACAATATTCCAAACCATCGCGTAAAACAATTGGCCATGAATGTTTTTTCAATTGAACCGAACGCGGCCCGCATTTAGCTTGACCGTCAAAAGAACAAAGTCCTATTTTATATCATGAGGTTTTTATGAATGGAATTAAAACCGCTGTTATTTGCCCTTGCATCAATATTGATTGTAATCGAATATATCAAGAAGGGATTTAGTTAATTTAATGGACCTGAAGTTCTGGATTGAAATTGTCATAGTATTAATTTTGGTTTTTGTATCAGGATTTTTCTCAGCTTCCGAAATCGCTATTATCGCCGTGCGAAAAAGCCGGATGAAAAAACTGAGTGAATCCGGCGATTCACGGGCTGATTTTGTGGGACGCTTAAAAAACAATCCGGATGATTTCTTCGCCATTGTGCAGGTCGGGATGACAGTTACGGCATCAGCCGCCAGCGCCCTCGGCGGCGCGACAGCAATAATCGTTATAAAACCTCTTATAGAGTCATTGCCATTCCCCATAATTCAGAAGGGGGCGGAATCAATTTCTATCGTTCTTGTTGTCGCTATTATCTCCTACATATTTCTGGTGCTTGCGGAACTTGTCCCTAAAGCTCTGGCTATTCGGCATTCTGAAAAAATAGCGTTGTGGGTTGGCCCGGCTACCTGGTGGTCTCTAAAAACAATTTCCATTTTCATATCGTTTTTATCCTGGTCTACCAACAGTTGTTTAAGGCTTATAGGAATTTCCCCGGAATACAAAAAAGATTCGACAATAACCGAGGAAGAAGTAAAAATCATATTAACAGAGGGCCTGCAAAGCGGCATATTTGAGCCTGAGGAACAGAAGCTGATACACTCGGTATTTGAGTTTTCCGATACGGTCGCGAAAAACGCCATGACTCCCCGCACAGAGATAGTTGCCATAGAAATAAATGATACGCCGCACGAAATATTACAAACCGCCACCACCGAAGGGTTGTCGCGATTGCCCGTCTACGAAGAAAACCTGGATCAAATCAAAGGTGTCCTGTACGTTCGTGATTTGCTTAACATTTTCCTCACTAATGGCTTGGTAATAACAAGAGATATTATGAGACCGCCTTTTTTCGTGCCGGATTCAAGAAAAATATTCGATATACTTACTGATTTTCAAAAGCAAAAACAGCATCTGGCTATCGTACTTGACGATTACGGCGGGACGGCCGGGATTATCACTCTTGAGGATGTACTGGAGGAAATCGTCGGCGAGATTCAAGATGAATATGATTCCGAGGATGATGATATCGTGATGAGACCCGACGGTTCGGCCATTGTCAAAGGTTCGGTTGACGCTGATTTGGTTTGCCAGAAGTTTGGCGTGAAACCGCCTGACATCGAATTTGAATCGGTCGCCGGTATGCTTATGGACAAATTAGGACGAATCCCGGCCATGAATGAGACAGTAGAAACAGCCGGCTTGAGAATAACGATTATCGAAAAAGACGGACACAAAATAAAAAAACTGCGAGTCGAGAGAATAAACTCGCCTGAGAATTTAAATTAAAATAAATAAACTGCTTTATAAATTACATATAGCTAACCGCTAAAATCCCGCGCTCATCGAGATTCTATGCGCGGCGCCAAGATCGACAAATGATGAATAGGAATAATCGACTTTGTATTTATCATAGCTGTACCCAAAACCGCCGGCGAATCCGGCCATCGTATCGCTGTCATCTCCTGTTCTGTAATCCTTTCCGGTAGATGACCAGCCGATCCTGACAAAAAACGGATCGAAAGAAATCAATTCCGTTCCAAAGGCAAAATAAAAATCGTTATCGAACGGCTTGCCGGCTTCGGTTGTAAATATGAAAGGCAATCCTCTGAGCTCATGGGACAACCCAAGCGCTACTTTGGTCGGCAGCGGGTCCTTATGCGTATCAGTCATCCCTGAAAGCTGAGCGCCGAGGTTTGTAACCGCCAATCCGACCCTTGTCGAGCCGTCAAAATTAACTAAGTACATCATCCCGAGGTCTACGGCGAGGCCGTTGGATGAATATTCATCGATATTTTCGTAAATAAACTTGCCCGTTACCCCGGCGGAAAATTTCGGTTTAAGACGTTTGGCATAGGTCAAGTTGAAGGCAAAATCCGACGCCCCGAATGTTCCTTCAAGGTCTCCGTCAATATTCAAACGATTAAATGTACCATAGTCCTGATATGATAACGAGCCGCCAATTGTTGTTCTGGCATCGAGTTTTCGAGTATATCCCAAAAACCCGTATTGAAAATCGAGCAGATAATTTATATATGTCGCGGTAAAGCTGTTTTGAAATGATGTCTCTTCTTGTTTATCGAGCAAATCATCATAAAGTTCAAAGCTTTCAGCTTTTGCGGTCAAACCAGCTGGGTTGTAATAAAGCGCGGACTCATCATCGGCCAACCCGACAAATGCCCCCCCCAATGATTGCGATTTCGCTCCCGACCCGATTTTCAAGAACGGATAGGCGGCCGTCCCGGCATTGGAATTTATGGCATACCCGCTTGAGAATAACGCCATGACCATAATTAGAATTATGGCAATAACTAAAAAATTGCTTTTTATCGACATTTAAACCTCGCTTACCAACCTTTTACAGTTCTATTTAAAATATCCTCGACCAGTTTGCCAATAGCCCTGTCCCGGCCTAACTCCTCTGTTTCACTGGCGGAATCATAAGTCCCCCAATTTGACATGCGGGAATCTTCCCATATTACTTTATCGCTTTTATATTCAATAAACTTAATATCAACTTCAATCCTGACAATATACTCGCTGACGGCCTCGGATTCGTCGTATGTATAAGCCTCCCGACTATAGGACACAACCGTACCCCGCAATATCGAATCGGACCGGCCTTCAGGAAGTACTCTCAAGCTGTTATCGGTTACGAATGCCGCCGACAGGCCATCGGTCAATTTCTCTCCAATACCGCTTTCGAGCGTCTGGTTTTCAAAAAGCGGGATCGCGATAGATTTTATCCCGCCAAGAGCCGATGGAGAGAAAGTGTAAACACCGCATGATAGTAAAACTAAAAAGAACATAAGCAAAATTAATAGGGACAATGATCGCTTCATCGAACGATCTCTCCTTTTTTGAGTACTCGCTCAACCATATTGCCGCCAAAATGATATGGAATCTCGCGATAATCCTCGGCGTCCCAGATAATCATATCCGCGTATTTACCGGGTGCCAACGATCCGATTTCGTTCTCCTTACCGATGGCGAAAGCGGCGTTGACTGTCGCCGCAACCAATACTTCCGCCGGAGACATTTTGTAATTCAGGCAAGCTAAAGTCATAATCATCTGCATAGATTCGGTCATCGA
>CAZKYQ010000088.1:2452-6237 GCA_964556975.1 uncultured Ignavibacteria bacterium | reverse complement strand
TTCTTATACTCCGGAGGGAACTCATGAGCTCCCAAAAAAGTCGGCACAAGGTCGATCTCATGCTCCTCGTTCAGTTCTTTTATCGCCTGAAGCTGTTTAATTTCGTCTTTAGTTGTCAAACCGTAGCCCGATTTGGCCTCGATTGTGGTCGTTCCCAACGTCAACATGCGGTCGAGAATTTTCCGGCCGTTTTCTTTGAGGACCTTTTTCGAGGCTTTCCGGACTGCCCCAACTGTGGCGTTGATGCCCCCACCGGCCTTAGCGATATCGAGATACGTTTTCCCCGCTATCCTCATCTCGAATTCGCCTGACCTCTGCCCTGCGAAAACAGAATGGGTATGCGGGTCTATCAAACCGGGCGTAACGACACGTTTTTTGGCGTCGATAATCCTGGCCTTGCCTGCTACTTTAACAGTTTTCAGCACTTTATTTGTTTCACCAACGGCTACAATACGAGAGCCGTAGACCGCCACCGCGCCATTTTTGATGATGTTCAGTTCGCCTTGCGCCTTGCCGCCCTTGGGCCCGATCTTTTTGGGATCGTGCAGGGTAACCAGCTGTGACGCGTTTTTAATTATTAAAGATGCCGTGATTGTTTGCATGGATTAAATACCTCTCTTATAGCTAGAATAGTAATTTATCGGCTCATTTACAATGGGAATGGGGCTTAGGGTCTTATGCCAAATTTCTGGCCTAATTCCAAATGCTTGAAGCAAAGTATGGTCTATAGTTCTTTTCGGTGGTAGAAATCGATTTTCTTTGTTCAATCTTTCATAAACCGCTTTTGAAATGCTAATGCTATTTGGGGAATTTGATTTGTTTCCCATTTTCGCTGCCCGATTCACTGGACTTCCGATCCAAACAAGATCGTTATTAAATTCTCCTCGATTCCCCACTTTTACAACAAAAATCTTACCAAAATCAATACCAATGCCGAAATCCAAGTCCTTCTCAATTTTATATTTAGATATTAATAATAAATCTATAAAATATTTGATGTTAAAGGCTGTGGAAGCAGCACAATCACAACAAGATTTTTCCGTAAAAATAGCCAATACGCTATCCCCGTTGAAACTACGAACTTCACCTGTATTCTTCCTTATAGTAAAGCTACAAATATAATGAAAACATTTTAGCAGATTAGCTACGTCGGACACTCTATACTTCTGTATCAATTTCGAAGAATCTCTAATATCTATAAATAAACATGCAGCCTGAATGGAACATGCTTTATCACCAAATGTAACATCTTGCTTAGTCGGTACCCTATCAATAGCAGAAACGTCATATTTGAGTGACATTAAGTCTCTAATTTTAACCTGCAGGTCAATTAGAACATCGGCATTACTCATCTCATGTCCCAATTATATAGGTTAATATTAATAATAATAAACTTAAACTGAAAAACACCATTCCAATTCTTATGTGCTTATATTTATTTCTGATTATTTTAGATAGATACCATACTTGCCCTGTAATATCTTCCAGAAGCGCATTATCGTCTGATTTGAGTATCCATTTTGTATATTCATCTTTGTTTATGCTGCGGATTGAATTGAAATAAAATAATGATTTACTGTCCCTCGTGAATTTCGGCCATATAGCAAAGATAGCAAATGTCAAAGATATCAACGAAGAAGCTAATACCACAATTGGCATGACAATTATCAAAACTCGAGAACAATCCAATATCTGATCCATTTGAGTAACCGTGAATCCTATTAATGCCAAAACAATTGTTATTAAGAGCCCAGCTTTAGCATCAGCATTATTAATGCTTCCTAATAACCACTCATAGTTTTTTGTCTGGATTTCTATTTTTTCCTTCATATTTTTAAACTTTCTTAAGCCGTTAATTATAAAAGATATCGCTTATGAGACGGGCTTTCGATGCCGCAAGCTCCGGTTTAAGCGCGTCCTTTTTTTCTAAATGCAGGTATTTTTTATTATGAATCCTCTCTTGAAATACTAATGCACTAAATGAACATTCTGATAGCATAAAATTCAAGACATCCTCGTGATCAAAATCCCCCATTAATAGTAAACGAAACATATTATCAAATGTGTAAAGCTCAAAAACGATAAACAAATCGCTTCCATCTTTCGGAAAATAACTTAATGATTTAAACCTACTCTCGTCAATCACTTCTCAGCTACCTCCCCCGCATCGGTATATTCACGCCCTTACTCTCGGCTACCTTAACGGCCTTGTCATAGCCAGCGTCAACATGGCGCATGACGCCGGAGCCGGGGTCGTTGGTCAGCACCCGCTCGATGCGTATATCCATCTCAGGCGAACCATCGGCAACCGTAACCTGTCCGGCATGAATAGCCAGCCCCATACCCACACCGCCGCCGTGATGAATCGACACCCAGGAAGCGCCCGAGGCCGTGTTTAGCATGGCATTAAGAAGCGGCCAGTCGGCGATAGCGTCGGATCCGTCCTTCATGGCCTCGGTCTCTCTGTTGGGCGATGCCACCGAGCCGCAGTCGAGATGATCGCGTCCCATGACAATCGGCGCGGAGATTTTGCCCTCGCGGACAAGTCTGTTGAATTCAAGCCCCATTTTTTGCCGATCACCATAACCAAGCCAGCAAATTCTCGACGGTAGTCCCTGAAATTCAATTTTTTCCGAGGCCATCCTGATCCAGTTAGCCAGAGGCTTGTCATCAGGAAACAATCTAAGCACAGCCTCGTCGGTTACAGCGATATCATTCGGATCGCCAGAGAGCGCCGCCCAGCGGAAGGGGCCTTTCCCCTCGCAGAACAGCGGCCTGATATAAGCGGGAACGAAACCGGGATAATTGAAGGCGTTCTTTACACCCGCCTTCTGAGCCTGACCTCTGAGATTATTGCCGTAATCGAAACAGACCGCACCCATCTTCTGCAGTTCGAGGATCGCCCTGGTATGAATAGCCATAGAGTCGTAAGACATCTTGATATACTTATCCGGATCGGATTTTCTCAGAGCCAACGCTTCTTCGTACGGAATCCCGTGAGGAATATAACCGTTTAGCTCGTCATGGGCCGATGTCTGGTCGGTTACCACATCGGGAACGATTTTTCTCTTAACGAGTTCGGGCAAAATATCGGCGCAATTCCCGACAAGTCCCACAGATAGCGGTTTCTTCGCTTCTTTGGCTTCGTTTATCCAGCTTAACGCCTCGTCAAGATTACGGGTTTTCTTATCGCAATAACGTTTCTCCAACCGCCTGTCTATTCGGGTCTCATCAACTTCGACTACCAGTATCGCCCCGCCCGCCATTGTCGCGGCCAGAGGCTGGGCTCCGCCCATCCCTCCCATACCGCCGGTCAATATGAACTTGCCGGAAAGGTCTGAGCCGTAATGTTTTTTGGCCAGCGCAATAAAAGTCTCATACGTCCCCTGCAAAATTCCCTGCGTGCCGATATATATCCACGATCCGGCGGTCATCTGCCCATACATGATAAGCCCTTTTTTATCAAGCTCCCGGAAATGCTCCCATGTCGCCCATTGAGGTACCAGGTTGGAATTGGCTATAAGCACCCGTGGTGAATATTCGTGGGTCCTGAAAATCCCGACAGGTTTGCCGGATTGCACCAGCAAAGTTTCATCATTTTCAAGTTCTTTCAATGACCTAATAATCGCCTCAAGGCATTCGACATTCCTGGCAGCCTTGCCCAATCCGCCGTAAACTACCAGTTCTTCGGGATTTTCTGCGACCTCGGCATCGAGGTTGTTCATCAGCATTCGCATGGCGGCTTCCTGATGCCAGCCTTTGCAAGACAAGCTGTTTCCATGCGG
>CAZKYQ010000088.1:0-2352 GCA_964556975.1 uncultured Ignavibacteria bacterium | reverse complement strand
GCCACATGAAAGAAAAGAACTACAATTATCTAAAAAATATGGCCGCCTCAAAAGGCGCCGAGCTTTTCGGGGTCGCAGAGACATCCCGGATCGAGAAATATATCTACGAGGAGCTAAAATCTGAAACTTCGAAAATGCCATATACAATCAGTGTTGGGATCAGGCTTCAAAGATCGGTCTTGAATACGATTATTGACAGGCCCAATCAGATATATAAAACCCATTACAGGCAGGTTAACGCTCAGCTGGACAGCATAACGTCATTTATGGCGAGCGAAATTCAGCGTTTGGGGCATAAATCGATTCCTGTCGCCGCGTCGTATATTATCGATTGGAAAAAGCAGAATGCTCATGTCTCTCATCGCCATGTAGCTCTAAACGCGGGGCTTGGGTTTTGGGGGCGAAATAATCTTCTCGTGCACCCAAAATACGGGGCCGGAATAAGGCTTTCGAGCCTGTTTACCAATATGCCTTTAACAACAGATTCGCCAATCAAAAGCGATTGCGGGGAATGTTCAGCCTGTATGGCTGCCTGTCCCGCCGAGGCGATTACCGAAGATGATTTCGATTTTGACAAATGTTTTGAGATGGTTCGTAAATTTTCCAATTATAACCACTATAACGCCTTGATATGCGGATTATGCGTGAGGGCATGCGCCGATGTCCGGGAATAAGCCCGAAGTTAAACCTGTAAAACTTATCTGCGCCGTCTTATTCTCGGAATCAGTTGATTTGGATTCCATTTCTAAAGATCTTAATTCCCGGTTTGGAGATATGGATATCAAATCGCCGGTTTTCGATTTTAACCTTTCAGATTATTATGAAAATGAAATGGGTAAGAGCCTGAAAAAGAGGTTCTATTCATTTGAGAAACTTGTTATGCCCGACGATCTGGCTGAAATAAAAAACTCCACGATAAAAATCGAATCACAGTATTCATCGAACGGCAAGAGAACTGTCAACCTCGATCCCGGATACCTTGAGGAATCGAAACTGGTGTTGGCATCGACCAAGAATTTCTCACACAGGATTTATCTCAAAGACGGTATCTGGGCGGAGCTGACATTGAGTTATGCCAATGGCAATTTTGTTACTCATCCCTGGACATATCCTGATTACGCTACGGAGCTGGCGTTTGAGTTTTTGCTGAAAGTTAGAGAGATTTATGGCAGGCAATTGAAAGCGTTATTCCGCCCGTAGGGGTTTAATTTTATTAAATCCCAATCCTCGAAATAAAATATTCTTCTTTGGGCTTAATGAATTAAGCCCCTACAAAATTAACCTGTTGGCGCGCCGGGAGGTACGGCGATCGCGAGCTATATTTTCATCTTCTTGATATATGGTGATAGCGCTTTTTCAAGAAGAATCATCCCATCGATTACATTGTCCTGAATCATTGGCCACTTTTCCTCTTCATCCCTATACCCTCCCAAGGTGAAGCGTTTTACAATTCTGCATGCCCTCTTTGATTCGAGCCTTTCCCATTCGAGTGGTTCACCAAAAACTTCTTCAATATGATCCTTATTTTTCTTTAATTTCTCAAAGATCATTTCATTCTCTTCCTTGGATTCTTTGCCCCTGTCAATATATAATTCTGCCTGACAACCGTGTTGGGTAACCCCATAATTAAATGCTAATCCTCGTGATCCAGCTCTTGTACTTATCCAGTTATATACACCTGGCGCCACCTTTGAGTGGAGTTTAGTTTTTTTCTTTGATATTTCGAGAAACTTTGTCCACCATTTTTTTCTAATTACATGCCGCTCAGCAATATTCTTTTTTGTCTTACCGACCTCACGGCCTTCCTCGCTTGGGCCAACGATAAGCGTCAATAAAGGAGCGGGATCCGACGCACCTATTTTGATTGCCTCTACTTTTAATAAATAGAACAAAGCAGAACTTGATTCATTTAACCATGAAATAGCACTGACATGTTCTGGTCGCGGATCTGATACAATCCAAATTGCCACTTTCGCTCCTATTGCGGTAAGATAAGTAATGAGCTTGCCAAGATGGTCATGATCGCTTTTCTCTAACTGGTTTTCTATGACAACTGGATTGCTATTCTCATCTTCGGCGACTAAATCTACGCTAAATGTACCTGCTGACCGTTCACGCTCGGCACTAACGAGATTCATATCAATAACTTCATTTAGTACATCAATATTATCTTCAAGCCATGTGGTAAAATCGCGAGCTTCATGTTTCCAAACCTCGCGTAAACTTATTCTTTCGATTTTTTCAATCATAATCATTTCTCTCTGTTTTATTTTAGGATCTACATTTCACAAAAGTTGTCAAATCCCCAGAGGGGGTCACCTGCAAAGCATGCTACTTTCCCTACCCCCCGCT
>CAZKYQ010000087.1:0-11416 GCA_964556975.1 uncultured Ignavibacteria bacterium | reverse complement strand
CCTAAATCACCTTCTAATCAAACTCTTTTTTGGCACGGTAGGCTCTGACGGGCTACACTATAACTTTTATTCATTTCACTATCTATCATCTTTGACATCACACAAAACAGCATCATAAGTATTGAAAATAATGTCCTTTGGAATCATCGGCAATCTTGGTAACTCAATATCATTTACTTTCTTGTCAACCCATAATTTCAAATGAACATAACGATCATCTTCAAAAAGAACAGTTATTGGGATTAGCATTTTGAAATCAGGACCTACATTTTCCTGAATTACTTGACATCCCGCGAGGACTTTTCCATCATTATCCAATCTAGATGTATAACTAAAAGAATACTCGGGAACTGCGGTTCCATAAACCCATTGATCAAAGAACCAGCTCATATCTTCCCCCATTACCAATGTCGGATTTTCCGCGGAAACCGAGCCGACAACACATGAAGGCGTTGTGGCCGCCGCAGAGAAAGCCGGAACTAATCTTTCACGGTTAATAGAAAAAGTAG
Organism: uncultured Ignavibacteria bacterium; assembly: GCA_964556975.1. GTDB lineage: Bacteria > Zixibacteria > MSB-5A5 > UBA10806 > UBA10806. Next base: position 10,907 of record CAZKYQ010000087.1, on the reverse strand, counting down.
TAATGAAAATTTAACTTAATAATCGAAAGGAAAGAAAAGATGCATAAAATATATTCAATATTTCTGATATCTCTGATTATCCTTGATTCATGTGCTCAAAAAATCGAAAAAGATATCGCCTTCATTCCGGAAGGATCGCAGGTGATCGAGATGGATAAATCGAAAATTAAACTCGACGACGGCGATTCTTTTGAATATGATAGCCTGGGAATTCGGGTGCTGGGGATGGATATGCCGGAAATCGCCCACCCTGAGCATGGTTTTGACGAAGATCAGGCTTTCGGAAGAGAAGCGGCAGCTTTGACCGCAAGTATATTCAAGAACGCCGAAAACGTATCTTATTTACTTTATCAGAATGATCGTTACGGAAGGATGTTGGCCCACGTATTTATTGATGGCGATCTACTCTCGATAAAATTGATACGAGCGGGGCTGGCATACGAAACAGTTTCTCACTATGGCGATAACGGATTTCCGGAACTTGCAAAGAGGATATCAGACGCTGCCGCTGAATCCGAATCAAAAGATTTTATTCCTCCTTATAAATGGCGCAGTGAAAATCGAAAGAATATTGAAGAGTAGAATTTTTACATAATGATAAAATAGAGCGGGCGTAATGACCTCATCTGCCGGCTAAAGTCAAATCGCGATAAAAATCAGGATTATTTTTTATTCCTATTCCATTAACTGTTGTGCTGTTATTATCGAATGGATTCCACGCCAATTATATTCTTGGCCATTTCAATGCTTATGTTCTCTTCAGTCAAAATCGGGCGGCTGTATTCATAATTTAATTTAGTCTCGATGAAATAATTGGATACCCAATCAGGAATTTCAAATGTAATATTCTCTACCCTCGTTTCTCCGGGTTCGATGCGGTTATCGGAGTATACGTCAGTTGCTATGAGAAACATGTCCGGTACATTTTCGATTATGGTGCCATATTTGTCGGTAAGCGCCTTTCTGTAAACCTTGCGCACAGCGCTGACCTCAGAGTTGTCATAGGCGGATCTTAGCGTTACATTAAGAACAAGTTTTCGGCTGGGAATCCCGGTGGGGAGCTTATGGCCGGATTCGACATTCGTTAATCTAACTTCGACTTCCAGCTTGCTATTGTTCTTAGTAGCTGATGTTTCCAAAGAGATCGCATGTGAGAGATTAATGTTTGAATGGCCTCCGCGGAACTCATGAGCAGTAACGTAATAATTTTTTACAGCGTATCCGTCCGCCACAGACAATTCCGGCATTATAGGCATGTGACAATTCTGGCAATAAACCTCATTTTCGGGATATGAGGAAGCCTTCCATTCCTTGTAAGTTTCCAGCACGCCAACGCCAAAATCGTTGACATAATCATGGCAGCCAGCGCACAGCTCCGATTCAAGAAAAAGCGATGAAAATTGAGTTTCATGCCCGGCATCCCCTTTTGTTTCGTATGGGCCATACATTACGCCGCTTGTATCAAGATTATAATAAGTGTCAATGTTGCCATGTTTGATTGAGGAAATTGAATGGCAGAATGTGCAGGATACGCCTTCTGCCATGGCCGGAGAACCGGGATTAAAGTCTTTTGACAAATATGCCATAGGAGCATGGCATCTCAGGCAATCTTCGCCGATCTCCTCTCCACAACCGAATTTAATGGTCATAAAAGTCGCCCGAAATGTCGGATTTTCATAAGACTGGGCATGCAGTGAATTATTCCACAATTCAAAGATGTCACTGTGGCATTTTCTGCAGTCTTTATATGATTGGCTATGTCCGACTGTCGCTTGACCTATTACAACTAGAGCTATAATCACCTGGATAATTGCCAATCTGTAAGGAACCATGATTCCTCCAATATTTAGAAATTTGAGATATTTGTCTCGAGAATAAATTCATTCTCGATTGCTTTCAATATATAGACATCCTTAACAACGTTCCTTTTTTCATTAATTGAAATTGTCCCGGTTACACCCTTAAAATCAGTAGTCGAAATAAGAGCCTGTTGCAATCCCCTCTTGTTTATCGTAGCCGCTCTGCCAAGCGCATCGATAAGCACGCCAACTGCATCGAAGCAAAGGGCTGAAACAGAATTTGGAGATCCGCCATTAATTTCCTTAAAATCAGTTACAAAAGAAGAGCCGAATTGCTGAGGATATTGAAGAGAGAAATGACTGCTGATAAACACTCTGCCTGGTTTTATATTCTGCCCGCTCAGCCTGAATAGCTCTGGAGATTCCCAACCATCACCGCCCAACAATGTTACCGTACTGCCCAATTCAACAACATGATTTATAATGCCGGCTGCTTCCTGATAATATACAGGCGCGAAAATCAAATCAGGTTTTTTTTGCAACGCTTGATCGACAACATCGGCCAGGTTTTCGTCATGCGCAAAGCTTCCGTTAAAAACAATCTTGCCTCCGATATCCTCAAGTCGCATTATATAAAACCTGGCTAAATTTTCCGAATACGCCGAACCTTTCTCAAAAATTACTGCTACTTTATCCACCTTTAAATGCTTTCTCGAAAATTCGGCCAAGGCCTTGCTTTGGAGGGGATCGGTAAAACAAATTCGACAAATATATTCTCCGATCTCTGTCACAAAGGGATTGGTTGCCGCGGGGAGTATAAGCGGCGTATTGGCTTGTTGTGCGACCGCAGCAGCGGCCGCGGAATTGGTTGATGTGATCGGGCCGATTACGGCTAATACTTGTTGTTCGTGAATCATTTCGGATACTATATTGGAAGTTGTTGTCGGATCGCCGGCATTGTCTTTTACAATCAATTTGAGTTTGTTTTTCCTTATTCCGCCGGAAGCGTTAATATTTTCAACTGCCAGATTAATTCCCTTAAGCGCCTCGGTACCATAATTTGATGTGTGGCCGCTCAATGGGAGAGCTACTCCGATCTTTATTTCGTCTTCACCATATACAAAGCAGAACTGTGTTAAAATGCTCAAACATACAAGCCAGATTTTCATATCATTCAACCTCGCTTTTAATATTGAATTTACGAATCATCATTTTTTCCCCTGGGCCTTAATATATTCAATAAGATCGTTCATTTCTCCATCGCCAATGCGCGACCACTCGATTTTTTTGCTGGTCATTGTCCGCGACATCAGTCCGGCATGATTCCACATATCGGCCGCGATAGCGACTTTGGAACGGCCTGCTCCAGTTGCCGAGAGGCTGAGAGATCCATCAACTAATGCCTCGCCAAAATGATGGCAGCTTTGACAGCCTTTTTGATTGAAAAGCATTTCACCTCTTGCAATGTCCGCGGTTTTTTCAAAAAACTGGAGGAAATAGAGATAGGCAGTCAAATCAGCCATTTCATTACCTTCGAAAGTCGGTGTCCCAAGATTGGCATCCTCCATTTTATCCCAGATAACGGGACCGTGGTTCCACATAATCGCGGCAATACCGGTTACGCTCTTATGGAAAGTGCTCCGGGTAAGATCGGGGCCTACTTTAGTGCCTGTACCGAAAATCCGGTGGCATGTAACACATTTCTTCTTTTTAAAAAGCTGCTCACCGATTTGCGGATTACCGGGTTGCATAAAAACTCGCTCTAAAGTCATGCTGGATGAAGCATCGCGAAGAAATGCCATAAGGTCGGAGATCTCGACGCCCTCGAACTGAGGCCAGCTAACGCTTAATTCATCCATTTTCTCCTTGATACTTGGGCCATGGTTCCACATTTCCTGAGCCAAAAAAATCGGGGATACATATTTTTTTATCGGAGATAAATTTGGCCCGACACTTATGCCGACTCCGCCTATGCGATGGCACTTGCTGCATTTTTTTCTGGTAAAGACTTTCTTGCCTTCCGCAATATCTCCCGGCTTATCAAAATACGCGATAAAATAAATATATGCGGCCAACTCAGATAATTCAGTTTCCGTAAATTCAGGATATCCTATCTTCAAATCGTTCATCATCGAGTTCATTTGAGACGAATGGTTCCACATCAAAGATACGATATCAAGAAGGGACCTGCTAAAATCCGATCTGGCCAGATCGGGGCCAAAACTACCGCCATGGCCCTCAATTGAATGGCACTTATCACATCCTTTTTCGGTGAAAAGTACCGCCCCTTCGAGCGGATCTGCTGGAAGATAAATATCTTTCAAATCTTCCGCTACCACGGCGCTCCGGCCAACCAATATGATTAATACAAATAAATATCTGATCATCGACCAAACTCCAATCTTATTCAGGAAGATATGTTTTTACACGTTTGCTGGTTTTTGAGACCGATACTTTTCGGCCCTCTTCAATTTCCCAGATAGAGATAATTGGAAATAATTTAGTGAATGCCATGTAAAGTAAAATAAAAAACGCGAAGCATCCGGCCGTAATTGACCATTCGACCCAGGTGGGATAATAATTACCGGGCGCGCCCGGAAGACGCGGGTTTATCAATGTCGGAACCACGATAGTAAATCTCTCCAGCCACATTCCGATTATGATCCCAACCGAAGAGATCACGCATCCCGTAACATTTCGCGTTTTCTTGCGCGATAAAATGATCAGTGGAATTATGAAACAAAATAAAACCATTGCCCAGAAAAGCGGCGCGAAAGGCCCTGTTAACTTCGAATAAAAAACCGCCATATGCGTTGGCTCCGACCCATAAAAAGTCGTCAAATATTCAGTGAAAGTAAAGTAAAACCATAATAGTGTGAATACAAGCAGCAGTTTTCCCATGTTATCAAAATGAATGTCCTTCATGTAGTTTTCAAAGTGATATATTTTTCTGATAAGCGCCATGGTTATCAGTAATGCGGCCATGCCCGAATAAATCGCGCCAACTACGAAATACGGTCCGAAAATAGTCGAATGCCACATTGGCTGGACAGTCATTCCGAATACCCAGGATACAACGGTATGAACGGAGATCGCTACAGGAATTACAAGGATGGCCATAACCGAAATGGCAACTTCCAATTTCCGCTCCTGTTTTGCCGAACCCTTCCAGCCAAAAGCCAGAATTTTATATAACCAGTGGAAGCCGACCTTTCGGTCGCGCAACCGGGCGATGTCAGGTATTAAGGGCAATAGCAAATACAGAGAACTGGCTGACAAATAGATAGAAATACTTGTTACGTCCCATAACAAAGGAGATCTGAATTGGGAATGTAATATCACGTTCATGGCCCGATCCGGGCGCCCAAGATCAACAATAATGTTAAATACTCCGAAAAATAGAACTAACACGGTTATAACTTCAGCCGCTCTTGTAATTGACCGCCGCCATTCAGCCTGGCATATTCTTAAAATGGCAGAAATAAGAGTCCCTGCATGGCTGATTCCAATAAAGAACACAAAATTGGTAATATATATTCCCCAGAAAACAGGACGATTCATTCCTGTGACACCCAATCCGGTTCTAATTTGATAGTACCATGTCCACACGGCGAAAATAGCCAGGGAAAATAGTATGACGATACTTATATAAAACCACTTGCCAGTATGCAAAATAGGTTTAAGTAGTTTTTCTTCGTCAATAGACGGGCTAGATTTTGAATCGTCCATGCTTTTCCCCTTCTGTCAGATAGAATACTTTGGGTTTCGTGCCAATGTCTTCGAGCAGCGTAAAAGCGCGTACCGAATGCGAAAGTTGAGACACTTCAGAGTATGGATTATCAAGATCCCCGAATGAAATCGCGTTGGATGGACAGCTATCCTGACAAGCTGTTGTAAAATCGCCCTCAAGAAGTTCTCTGTTTTGGGTCGCCGCTTCTTCTCTAACGCGAATTAAACGATGAGCGCAGAAGCTGCATTTTTCTACAACCCCTTTTGACCGGAGTGAGACGTCCGGATTCATATGTTTCTTTTGCTCCTCGCTAATCTCAGGCGGGAACCAGTTAAAATATTTGGCATTATAAGGACAAGCGTTCACGCAATAGCGGCATCCGATACAGCGATGATATATCTGTCCAACCAATCCATCTTCGTTCTTATAAGTAGCGCTTACAGGACAAACCTTGGTACAAGGCGGGTTTTCACAATGAAAGCATGGCCTGGGCATGATTCTTTTTTTAATGTTTGGATATTCGCCTTCGGTAATGGTAATCATATCCATCCAAAAAATAGACCTGCCCTGTAAAGCAACTTCTTTATCGGCAACCGGGATATTGTTTTCCGAGCGGCATGAGGCCATACATGTCCCGCAACCTACGCATTTATCCAAATCAATAACCATTCCCCAACGCGCCATTTCTAAAGTCCTTTTCTAAATTGAAGTTTAAGCATAGATTTTCACCCTTGTTTCTGAAACAGCCGGCATTCCCGTTAGGATTTCCCTATCCGCGGAAACCAAGTCTGAAACGTTTTCTCCAAAACCGTAACTGCCATTCTTGCCCATTCCCGAGGGAATTGCCGCGACATCCGGAATTAAGCCCGGATTTGTTACGAGGATAAATCTTTTTTTGCCTCTAACAGATTCAACCCAAACCATCTGCTTATCGGCTAAGTCAAGAGCATGGGCCGTCTCCGGGTTCAATTCCACCCAACTGCGCCATTTCATATAATCATAAAACCCAACCATATCGGCCATTTCCGGAAGCCTTCCTCCATCCCCGCGAGTTGTCGTCAATTCCATGATATAAAGAGAAAGAGGATATTGAGAATGTTCAGCTTCTTTGAATTCCCTATAGGCTCCCAGCATATATTCGGAGTATGTTCCCGCGTGAAGATTAGCGGCCGACATCAAATCTTTGAATTTTACATTTGAACCCCTGAACTTATTTCTAAGCGATCTTGATTTAAGAAAAAATTTTCCTATCTTACTTGGAAAACGTTCCTGTTCTCGCTCCCTTAATTGAGAAGCGTCCCACCAGCCGCCAGTTTTTTTGATATCTTTTAAAAATCCGGCGGAATCTCTATATTCTCTGCGGCGCCATCCTCTTTCGGCAAGTAAGGAATCAAATGAAACCTTGAATTGGTCGGAAAAAGTCGAGCCGGCGTTGGTTTGATAAAGTTGATCGATTTTTCCTTCGATATAAGATTTGTAGCTGTTCCATTTCTCCCAATTCCCTGCAAGCGTCTTTCGACAGAGCGCCAATATAACATCATCGGATTGCCTGGATTCATAAAGAGGCTTGATTACGGGCTGTGTCAAACTGACAACCGGATGAGAGAAATCGGAAGATGGCAAAACCAGATCGTCCTTTTCCAGAAATGTACAATCCGGTAAAATAAGATCGGCCAGGGCCGTTGTTTCATTGTGCATATTGGAAAACACTACTGAAAAAGGAATGTTTTGAAACGCTTGCCGAAAACGCCCTGCATTGGGAGAGTCGTAAACGGGATTAATATTATTAAATATCGCGACTTTCACAGGATATGGGGAATTTGATAAAATCCGCTCCGGCAAAGACTCAATTTTCCCGGTACCTGATTGAAATGGAAAGTGCCTTAGCGAAGACGAAACAACAGGTTTACTTTTTGTCTTGCCTAAGGCAAGTGTTTTAAACGGATTTAAATCGAAATTAACGATGCCTCCCGGCTTATTGAATTTTCCTGTTATAGCGTTAAGAGCCATTATTGCCCAGGCCTGGTGAACGCCGTCAATCGTCTGTGATGCTATTTCGCCTACAATTGCAATCGCTCCGGGGCTTGTCGCAAATGACCTTCCCAGGGCAATTATCTGATCTACGGGGACTCCCGTTTTTTCGGAAACAAAAGATGGAATGTATGTTTTGATTAAGATAGATTTGAAACCTTCGATCTTTTTGCCGCGACGATCGGTTTTATCATCAAAACCTATACATAAACGATTAACAGCTTCAGCGTCATATAGCTTCTCTTTAATTATCAGATTGAGCATTCCTAACGCAAGCAGGCCATAAGTATTGGGTTTAATCGGTATCCATTGCTCAGCTTTCGCCGCGGAAGCCGAAAGCCTGGGATCGATTACGTAGAAGCTCCCCTTTTGGCTCTCCGGTTGATTTGCCAACCTGCTCCTCAGACCGGCGTAATATATTGGATTTTTTCCGGATTCAAAAACAGGGGCGCCAAAGCAAAAAAAGTTTCGGGCATTCTCGAGGTCATAGGCAAAATCGGAACCGCCTTCGCCCCAAATCTCGGCTGAAACAGCAGAGTTGGGATTGTTAGCATGATAGAAATTAGGACTACCGAAATCGCTTGTAAATTTCCGGGCCATCTCAAAGCCAACTCCGCGTTCCCTTGAATCGACAAAGAGCATTTGCTCGGGAATACCGCCCTTTTTTAACTCGGTCAGTTTATCAATTAACAGGCCTTCGGCTTCTTCCCAGCTGATAGGCTTGAATTCATTCGATCCGCGCGGCCCCGTTCTTAACAATGGACGCTTAATACGGTCAGGATGGATTAAAAATGCCAATGATGATATCCCTACCGGGCAGAGACCGCCTCGGCTTACTGGATGAATTTGATTTCCATTAATACCGACCGGAATATCATCCACTTTCCTGACGCGAATACCGCAACCGCCAGGGCATGCCCCGCAAGTAGTATTTATAAAGCTGGACAGCAAGGGGCCGTTGTACGGGCCCTCTTCATGATAACCTACCGCGGACGCTAAGGCGTCTAATTGTAACAGCGACAATGACGTGCCGCCTATCGCAAGCGATTTCAAGAATTTTCTTCTTTTCATTACGGCCCTATTCCATTTTTAAAAATGACAGGCAAGACAATCGTTATCGACCTGTCTGTCTTCATGACAATCCATACAATAATCCATGCTAATAATGTCAACTGCCGGCTTATTCGGAGGAGAAGTAAGCGTCTTCATATCGCCATGGCATTCCTGACAGCCAATCTGGCCAAGAGTAACGTGGCGAAAATGCGAAAAATAGATATGTTTGGGAAGTACGTAAACCCGCTGCCAGTTAAGTTCCTGATCGGTTTCCAACAAGGTTAATAATTTTTGTTCTTCGGACGATTCCCCCTGCGCTTCGCTGTGGCAATCCATACAGATATCCTTGCCCGGCAATGTCGCTTTCCTGCTTGTTACGACATACAGGTGACATTCGGAACAATCCATTTCATTTTCTACGACATGTATGTTATGATTGAACTTTACCGGTTGAGACAGCTTGCCATAAATGGCTGTGCTCCCGGCCAATAGCCCGATCAGAACTACTATCAAGGATTTCCTAAAAGTTGTTTTCATGCTTTATCTTCTCAAAACAATTCTTTTTAATTGGAGTCATTTTTTTCTCCCCATTACCTCTTTTTTGATCACACTAGTTAAAACATCCCGTAATTCATCCTCGCTAAAAGGGGAAGTCAGATGAAAATAGAGACCCGATTTTCTCAACTCTCGCTCGGTTTCAAGCTGTGTTTCCTCCGAAATGGCGATAATCAACAAGGCGGGAATTATCTCCTTCATAATCCTAACAGCCTCAATTGGAGTAAGATCATCTTCACTTTCAAAAAAATATAGAATTACAATCGCGTATTTATTTCTTGCGAGGTCCTCAATTGCTTTCTTGTAACTATCAGCAAGACAGACTCCAATGCCTTTCTCACCAAGGATCTTTTCGATTAACGTCATTTCATCCAAGGGGGCCTGTTTTGAAACAAGTAGTATCTTCATTTTCTTGCCTGCTCTCGCATACGCAATCATACGCATACAAAACATGTGCCAAAATCATCTCGTTCGCCAAAACAGTCCGAAGAAAAAATGAAAGCAATTGTTATATATGGCGTTCCGTAATGACCTTAAAGAGCCGAAGATATATGTAATTATATATCTTTAGATATATGATGTACCAAAATGCCTCGCGAGCGAGGCATTATTCCTCGTCGGTGTTGTTGGCAAGAGATCGCGAGATCGTCTTTCTATCAATCTTAAGAATTTTTGCGGCCAACTGTTTATTGCCATTGGTTTTCTCCAACACCCATTTGATATATGACACATCCAATTCTTTGAGTGAAGGGTAATCATCTCTATCATATTTGTTAAGTATAGATTTTAATGGCGAGGCGGCCATCGGAAGTTCGCTGACATCAATGATATCGTTATCTGATAAAAGCACTGATCGCTCAACGAGATTTCTTAACTCCCTGGCATTACCGGGCCAGTCGTGTTCTTTGAGGGAATCTAATGCGTCAGGCGAAAAGCTTTTTTTCTTATCATCCGATCTATGTAGCTCAGCTAAAAAATGCTCTACCAATAGAGGAATATCTTCCAAATGCTCACGCAATGGCGGTAGGGATATGCCAACGACATTAATGCGATAATATAAGTCCTCACGGAATTCGTCCTTGCGAACCATTTCAAGCAGGTCTCTATGCGTTGCCACAATCAACCTCACATCGGTATCAATCCTCTCATTGCCTCCCAGCCGCCTAAAGCTCTTTGTTTCAACAACCCGAAGTAACTTGACCTGCAATGACCGAGAAATATCTCCTATTTCATCTAAAAAGATTGTTCCGCCATCCGCGATTTCGAAAATTCCGTGCTTCTTTGTAACAGCCCCGGTAAAAGCGCCCCTCTCATGCCCAAATAGCTCTGATTCCAGCAAGTTTTCTTGAAGCGCTGTACAATCGACAATAATAAAAGGTTCTTCATGGCGAAGGGAATTCTTATGGATAAGATTAGCCACGAGCTCTTTGCCGGTGCCTGACTCTCCATGGATAAGAACTGTCGAATCTGAATCGGCAAAACGGTTTATCATAGATTTTATATCTTTAATCGCGTGTGAATTACCGACCAATTGACTATCGCGAAGATCAGTCAACCTGTTTTTGAATATCTGGTTTCGTTTTTCAAGCTGTCTTTTTTCCATACAACGATGAAGAATTTGCTCGACTCGATCAAGTTCTACCGGCTTGGTAATAAAATCGTATGCTCCTTTTTTCATCGATGTAATAGCGTTTTCAACGGTCGCGTTGCCTGTAAGCATGATGACGTCGAGTTCGGGC
>CAZKYQ010000086.1:0-11454 GCA_964556975.1 uncultured Ignavibacteria bacterium | reverse complement strand
ATAGCATTAGCGCGGCGGCCTCAACAACCTGCGCATCTTTTGAAACAGTGGCGATTTCCTTGTTCATAACGTCCTTAACGGAAACTCTGTCGCTTTGTTTTAGAACGTCTTCGAAAGGCTCAAGTTCCGGGGCGTTGGCAATGTTGGCTATAAAGCTTTCATAATCCGGCATCGCGAATTTCAAGAGCTCTTTTTCGGATACTTCGCCGACAACTTTCTTTTCGGAATCTACAACCGGCACTCCGTCAAGATGGTGCTTATACATAATATTCGCCACTTTTTTCAAAGAGTCGTCCGGTGTTACTGAAACCGCTTTTTCAGGCATTATATCGCCGACTGTCAGGGCCTTGGTGATTCTAATGTTTGCCCGTTCAATAAGCCTGATGAGATTTCCAGGGTTTTCAATTTTAAGGATAATATTGAGGATGTCGGGCCGTCGCGCCAAGCTGGCCAACCCCGAAAGCGTTTGCAGGTAAAGTTTGGAAATATTCCGCGGGGTCAGCAGCAAGCAAATTATTTTCAACGGCATTTCATCTACCGCGTCCGTCTTGATGCCTTCCCTGCAGATGCCAAATACTATGAAAAGTTCAGTTACGGCATCTGTACGCGCATGCGGAAAAGCAAAGCCTCTGCCGAACGACGTTGACCCGTAATCTTCACGTTCAATGACGGAATTGATAATCTCTTCGCTGTTTTTATCAGGATATTTTTTACAGAAAAGATCAATCAGCTTTTCTATAGCTTCAATCTTGGTTTGGGCCTTTAGGTTGATTTCTATTAAATCAGGATTAAAAAAACGGGCCAGATTCATGGCTTATTAGCTCCTCCGCAATTAAATTTGAGTTTCGGCAAGCGCATTTTTTCGGCTTTCATTTAATTTCTCAACAACATGGAAATTCTGGTTGGCCGCAACGCTTCCCGATACAAAGAATTTTATTCCCTCTTCAACTGCCATGTCGAGAATTACGGCCTCATCTTCAGGTACGAGTATTACGATCCCTGAAAAAGGGGTAGGTGTTGAGGCGATAAATACGCTCAAATAATCTTTTGCGCCTTTTGTTGTATGTACTTTTATTCGGTTTGCCAGTAAACCAAGCGCGTAAATCCCTTTTCGGGGAAACTCCACCATTACTACTTTCTCAAAAACTCCGTTCTCAGACGACGCGAACCCCTCAGTTAATTTTTTCGCCGCTGAATATATTATATTGAAAAATGGGATTTTCAAAAGAATATTTTCCCATTTTTTCAAAAGCTTCTGCCCAATTACATTAGTAGTTAGAATGCCGGTGAGGATTATTAGCATCAAAGTTACCGCGAGCCCCATAAACGGAAACCCGAAATCCTGGCCGATTATTTTGACAAGATATGGTTTTATAAAATTATCTATGGACAAAACAGCGAATTTTAATATTCCGAAAGCCACAAATAGCGGTACGATAACGAGAATGCCTGAAATAAACCGGGTCTTGACAGTCTTTTTAAATTCATTTTTGAAATTCATCTGATATTATTATTCGCGCCAAACCTGTGTTGTCAAGTGAAAATGACATCGGATTAACGCCAAAACGCCCTCAACGTTAGAGTTTCATTAATATATTCGACCGAAATATGAAGATAATTACACTTTCCCACCATATAAAGGAAAAAGATGCTCAATTAAAGAAAATTATAATTTCAAGGAAAATGTCTGGATGGCCATAGAAGCCCATTCAAAGAAAGTGGAAGGCAATACACAAATGAGTATTACCATAATGCCGGATAATGTGATTCCTATGCCAAGTGCGGGGCCGTAATATATCCTTGACTCATCATCGCCTCTGGTGAAATACATTATGCGGACAACGTTCATATAATAAAACAACGATACAACCGATGTCAGGACCGCGATGACTACCAGCCAATAGATCTGTCCCTTGACCGCCGCGGCGAAAAGCCAGTATTTGCCGAGGAAACCAGCCGTAGGAGGCAATCCGACTAGCGAAAGCATGAAAATTGTCATTGTAAGGGCAGCCAATGGATTACGCTTGAACATGCCAGCGTAGTCCGCGATTTTATAAGAACCGGTCATATTCGAAAATCCGATAGCGATCATAAAAGCGCCGATATTGGCGAAAGCGTACGCCATTAAAAATATCATCATGCCTATAATAGAGTAGCCGTTGCCGGCGCAAAGGGCGACTAACACATAACCGACTTGCGCAATGGAAGAATAAGCCAGCATTCTTTTTATATCCGTTTGCATTAAGGCTACAAAATTGCCGATAACCATCGCCAGTACGGCGACAATCTCAAGAATCAACACCCATTCGGTTTTTGCTATGATTAACGAGTCAAAGAAAATCCTTACGAAAGCTACAAGGCCGGCGGCTTTTGACGCCACCGAAAGAAACGCGGTTACCGGAGTCGGCGCGCCTTCGTAAACATCAGGCGCCCACATGTGGAATGGCGCGGCCGCAAGCTTGAACCCGAACCCTGCCACAAGAAGAACAATCGCCAGTCCAAGCCCGAGGTTCAGATTATAAGCCGTCAGCTTCAAACTATTGATATCAGCGAGAAATGTTGTGCCGGATAGCCCATAAAGAAGGCTAAGTCCGAAAAGCAGAATCGCGGATGAAGCGCCGCCAATAATGACATATTTCAACCCCGCCTCGGTTGATTTGAGGTCTTTTTTCAGAAAGGCCGCCAGTACATATAACGGGATTGTAGCCAGTTCTAATGAAACATATAGCGTTATTAGCTCATTGGCCCCCGCAAGAAACATCATTCCAATGGTGGCGAAAAGCAGAAGAGCGTAGAATTCGCCTTTATGTTGGAGCCTGATTTCCGCGAAGTCAACAGAGGCCAGTATTGTAAGCATTGCCGAAACTATAAAGATAATGTTGAACAATTTGCCGTAATAATCGGAAACGTAAGTCCCGAAAAAACCTTCGCCGTTATTTGCCGCCATAACAAGGACAGAGGTAAGCGCAAGCCCCAGCAGGCAAAAATAACCGAGTCCTTTTCTGCTTTTTCCTTTTTTGAAAAAATCAATAAGAAGAACCAGAATGGCCCATCCGAATAAGAACAGCTGGGGGATTATTAAATTCAGGTTTAAGTTTGTCATCCTACTATCAGCCTTACAAGGTTATCAACAGTATCTTTTAAGAAAATATTCAGTATTTTCGGATAGACCCCGATTAAGACGGTCAAAATCGCAAGCGGGATTACCGTAAATAACTCGCGCCCGTTAATCTCGGTAAGCGCTTCCCATTTAGAGTTGAATTGTCCCAAGAACATTTTTTGTACCATTCTGAGAATATATCCCGCCGTAAGGACAACACCAAGTATGGCCGCGATAACGATCCACTTAGGGAAAAGGACGGTTTGGAAAGAACCGACAAATACGAGGAATTCCGAAACAAAGCCGCTCATGCCTGGCAAACCCAGCGATGCCATTCCGAAAAGCACAAACAGGCCTGTGTATATCGGAAGTTTGGCGCCCAAACCTCCAAATGCCGCGATCTCTCTTGTATGCGCCCTGTCGTAGATTACGCCAACCAGAATAAATAGGGCGCCCGTAATGACTCCGTGGCTGAACATCTGGAACAGACAACCGGAAATTCCTACTGTTGTTATGGCCGCCATGCCCAACATGCAATATCCCATGTGAGAAACAGACGAATACGCCACAAGCTTTTTCAAATCTTTCTGCGCCATGGATACCAGAGCGCCGTAAATAATCCCGATTAATCCCAGGATCGCGATTGGAATAGCGTAAGCCTTAGCCGCTTCCGGGAACATCGGAAACAAGACCCTCAGTATTCCGTATGTACCCATTTTCAGCAAAATTCCGGCAAGGATAACCGATACCGCAGTCGGGGCCTCAACATGCGCGTCGGGAAGCCATGTATGAAACGGCCAGACGGGGACCTTGATGGCGAACGCGATAAAGAAACCCGCGAATACCCACATCTGAAAGACATGCGAATAAAGAGCGTTTTGGCTTATTAACTCGAGCATATTCAAAGTGCCGGTGGCGAAATAGAGCGCCAAAATACCGATCAGCATGAATACCGATCCGAATAACGTGTACAAAAAGAACTTAATAGCCGCGTATTCGCGCCTCGGCCCGCCCCAGATTCCTATCAGGAAATACATTGGCACCAGCATTATCTCCCAGAAAATATAGAAAAGGAAAAAATCAAGAGCGCTGAAAACGCCGTACATGCTGACTTCAAGAAGGAGGAACCAGGCGAAATACTCTTTGACTCTGAATTTGATACCGAAAGAAACAAAAATTGATATGAATGAAAGCAGCCCGGTTAAAAATATCATCGGGACGGAAAGCCCGTCGGCGCCCATGTGATAAAATATGTTTACCTGTGGAAACCATGGTATCGGCTTGGCAAAATCAAATATAAACCCCGCAGTTTGATTGTCCAGATCGAATAGAAGCCCCGTTCCCATTGACGACAGGTAAAACCAGACCAAATAAATTGAAAGCAGAAAAGGAATAAAAGAAAAGAAGGCCGCGGTCCATCTGATCGCTCCAACCGATTCTTTTTTCAAAAGGAGAACCGCCACCATTCCTATTAACGGAAAGAACGTGATATATGTCAGCACGGGGAAATTTAATGTAATGGATTCCAATTAATCCTCCTTTATTATCAGATTAGCCTTATAAACATAAAGACCACCGCGCCCAGGAACACAAAGAGCGCATAGGTCTGTAATTGTCCGGTTTGAATTTTCCTTATATGTTTTCCAAAAAAGATCGATATATGTCCCATGCCATTTACCGTGCCATCGACAACATAAATGTCGAACATCTCATGCAGCCATGACGCCAGTAAAGTAATCTTGCCTGCGCCGTTGACAGCGCCATCGATAACGCGTTGATCGAATTTGTATAGGACCTCCATTAGCCAATATGTGGGGTTGATAATGGCGGCCATGTAAAGCTCATCGAAATACCACTTATTATAAAGGAAAGTGTGAATCGGTTTGAATGCTCTGGCGATATTCTCCGCGGGAATAATATTCTTAACGTAAATGGCGTAAGCAAGGCCGATCCCGCTCAACGCTACAACAAGCGAAATCCCCATTAATAAGAAGCTCGGCTCGACATGATGGACCGCACCGTAGTAAACAAAAGATGAATATCCTTTGTGAAGCCATGGTATTCCCACCCATCCCGCGCATACCGAAAGAACTGCCAGGATCATTAGGGGTACGGTCATGCTCTTTGGCGATTCATGGGCATGATCATAAGCGCGCTGGTCGCGCGGCTTGCCGGTGAAAGTAAGAAAATATAATCTGAACATATAGAAAGCTGTCATTCCGGCCACGACAATACCAACGATCAGGAAAATATAGTGCCCGCCTTCATAAGCCACAGCGAATATTTCATCTTTGGACCAGAACCCCGAAAGCGGGAAAATACCGGAGATAGAAAGGCTCGCAATCAGGAACGTCAACGAAGTCGTTTTCATTTTCTTATGCAGGCCGCCCATGAATTGGATATCGTTGGTATGGACCGCGTGTATTACTGATCCCGCGCCCAAGAACAATAGGGCCTTGAAGAAAGCATGGGTCATCAAGTGAAACGTTCCAGCCGTGAAGCCAGCCAAGCCCAATGCCATTATCATATATCCCAGCTGTGAGACTGTGGAATACGCGAGAACTCGTTTTATATCATTTTGTACAAGCCCTATGGATGCTGCCATGAACGCCGTAAACGCGCCTATTGACGCGACCGTATACATCATTGTCTCGGATATTGCTATTATCCCCATCATGCGGGCCGTGAGATAAACTCCCGCGGCAACCATCGTGGCGGCATGAATCAGCGCCGAAACAGGGGTGGGGCCTTCCATAGCATCGGGAAGCCAGACATGAAGCGGGAACTGCGCCGATTTTCCGACAGCTCCGGCAAACATCAGAAGCCCCGCTAAAGCGACTAAAGGCATAAGATTGTTGGCGATTTCACCGTTGGCGATCATGTAATCGAGTTCCGGCAATGATGCCGATCCCACGGCGAAAATTAATAGTACCAGACCCGTTAAAAATCCAAGGTCGCCTATTTTTGTAGTGATAAAGGCTTTCTTGCCGGCGTCCGACGCTGTTTTTTTCTCAAACCAGAAACCAATCAAAAGATACGATGTCAGGCCGACAAGCTCCCAGAAAACAAACATGAGAATAAAAGTTCCTGCAAGAACAAGCCCCAGCATTGAGAATGTAAACAACGATAGATAGGCGTAGTATCTGGCAAAACGAGGGTCGCCTTCCATATACCCCAGAGAATATATCTGAACGAGACCGGCTACTATTGAAACGACCATAAGCATAATCGCGGTCAGCGGGTCTATATAAATCCCCATTGGTATAACAAACGAGCCTTTTTTGCCGTGCCTGACCGGTTCCTTAAAATCCAAATGGTGTTCGGAGCCATGTTCAGGCGAATTCTCATGATGAGATTCAATTGCAGAAGTTAATTCGGGGCTCATTTCATGCTCGGAATCAGTTTCTGCTTTATGCGTATCAATGTCATTCTGTTCGTTGATGAATTCATGTTGTTCTGCCGAAATATCTTCGTCTACTGTTGCAGGCGTTCCCGACATGCCGCCTTCGCCAAATACAAGCCAATCGACCCAGTATTCTTTTGGAGTCGGGTCATTCAGCACCTGAACCAAAACAACGCATGAGAGAATAAATGATAGAGCTATCATTGAAATTGAAAAACCGCATGAAATTTTATTGTTTCGATTAAGGAAAAATACAATCAAAATAAACGATAAAAGCGGCAGAGCGGCTATAATCCAGCTATACGGAAGCATTAATTGGTCCCTCCGGTGTTTTGCTCTGTGACGGCGATTTCAGTTGGTGTATTATTTTCAAATGAATCGTTGGTTTTATTAATATTCTCGCTTACCCGCAAAAAAGCGCCAGCTATCGGGGAAGCCAAAGGATTGCCCGATAGCAATGTTGGCAGCCCGGCAATAATATTCATTTTAGTGTTATAGCTTATTCTGTCTCTATCAAATCCTGAAATACCCGCGCTGAATGAGATAGATGCCAATAAAATGGAAACCATCGCGACCGCGATAACGCCAATCTTGCGAAGATTACCGGGATTGGACCCTGCTATTGCTCTCCAGACAGCGATAAATGGAAAAGCGGAGATTAACAGCCCGCTTATTAATCCATAGACTATCCCGCGCCAGAAAATAGTGAAAAGACCGCCGTTTCCTAATATTAACGTTAAATCCGAATAGTCGGTCATATTGATGGATATAAAGCTTAGTCCTATAAACAGCGCCAAAATAACGCCAAGCGCCCAGCCTGATTTTAATGCGGGGCTTATTTTTAGATTTGATCGTTTTTTATAAAACCAGAAAAATAATATGCCAGAAATAAGGAACAAAAGATAAAACAGGTCGTTATTTATCTTCAACAAGAAAAGAGATGTATACGGTATGGCAAAAACAAGCGCGCAGGCCCCCAGCACCCAAAAAATATGTTTCCAGCTTCTGCTGTTTAAATTTACCGATACCACAATCTTACCATTTCATGAAATTGATCTTATCAACTTCTATTCCTCTGAAATTCTTATAAATAAGGATTACAATAGCCAGCCCGACAGCGGCCTCGGCCGCCGCAATGGTTATAATAAATATAGCGAATATCTGTCCCGAAATCGCTTCGGGAGTAAGAAATCTCGAGAAGGCCACAAAATTAATATTAACAGCGTTGAACATCAATTCAATAGACATCAGAATACCAACCGCGTTGCGCCTTGTTAAAAGGCCAAAAATGCCAATACAGAACAACGCCGCGGCGAGGACCAGAAAATGAGCCAGCCCCGGCATATCAGTCGTCCTTCCTGGCTATGACGATTGCTCCGATAAGGGCAGCTAAAAGAAGTACCGAGACAACCTCAAACGGCAATACGAATTTTGACATTAAAAGACGGCCGATGGTTTCTGTATTATTGGCGGCGGTTGATGGCGCAAAAGGAATATGGCTGAATGTTTTCACCACCGAAACGATTGATATCGCCAAAAGCAATCCGGTGATAATAAACGCGGGCAAGACTTGCTCATTGACCTGCCGGATTGATGGGGAATGGATTTTATGCGTTAACATTATGGCAAACAGAAGAAGGATAGTAATAGCCCCGACATAAATTAATATCTGCACGGCCGCCAGAAATTCGGCGTTCAGCATCAGATAGATACCAGCAATAAGGAAAAATGTAATCACAAGATAAAGGGCGGAATGGAAAATATTGCGCATAGTTACAACCATAATCGCCGAAATAAGTATTCCTGTCGCGAGGATATAAAAAACTACAAGGCTCAAGAGCTTTCCTCCCCGGGTTTTGTTTCGGTTTTTTCTTCAGCCGTTTTTTGCTCTGATTTCTCCGGTCCGGTCTCTGCGGTCGGAGTCGGCTTGGGGGCAGATTTCCTCTTCTTTCTTGGAATATATTTCACGTCGCGTCCGATTTCCTGGAGCTTTTCCTTATTATATATCAATTCTTCTTTATTAAAGACCGAGAATTCATATTTGCCTGTAAGCTTGATGGCGTCAAAATTACAAACTTCCTCGCATATTCCGCAGAAACAACAAATCGTATTATCGATTGTGAATTCGCCTGGGTGTCTTTTCTTTGTTTCGGGGTCTTTTATTTGTTCGATTTTAATAGCGAATACGGGGCATTGCTTCATGCAAACCAGGCAGGCCGTACAATTAAGCTTGCCAGTTTCCGGGTCGGAGAGAAGAACGACCACTCCGCGCGAACGTTCCGGCATAGGCCATTTTTCATCCGGGTACTGCAAAGTAACCGCCTTTGTGGGCAGGTATTTCCCCGTAGTTTTGAGGCCGAGGATCAGGTTCCAAAAGCCTGATATTGTATCTTTTATAATACCCATGTTATCCCAAGAAATAAATTCCCAATCCTGTTAATATTATATTCGCGAACGCCAAAGGAAGCAGAAACTTCCAGGCGAAATTCATTAACTGGTCAACCCGAAGGCGCGGATATGTCCACCTGAACCACATTAGAATAAATACAAGGAAAAACGATTTACTGAAAAACCATATCCAGCTGGGGATAAAAGACAGCCCCGGAAGAGGCGGTTGCCATCCTCCCAAAAACAATGTTGTCGCTATCGCGGATACCGTAAACATGTTGGCGAATTCAGCAAGAAAAAACATGGCGAATTTCATGCCTGAATATTCGACATTGAATCCCGCGACCAATTCCTGCTCGGCTTCGGGAAGGTCAAACGGAGTTCGGTTTGCCTCGGCCGTAGCGGCGATAAAATATATCCCAAAACCGAGTATCTGCGGAAGCCAGTACCAATTCCAGAAGTATTGTCCCTGGGCTTTCACAATATCCACCATTGATAACGATCCGGCAAGCATGACCGCCCCAATAACTGACAATGTCAATGGAACTTCGTAAGATATTATCTGCGCCGCTGATCTCATGCCGCCCAACAGGGCGTATTTATTATTCGATGACCATCCGGCCATTAAGAGAGAAATTATAGTGAATGACGTTATCGCCACTATATATAAGATACCGATATTAAGATCGCGGGCAATCAGCCCTTTACCGAACGGTATTACCAAATAAGCCATGAAAGCGGTTACAAAACAGATTACAGGCGCCCAGAAATATACTTTTCTGTCGGCGGCTTCGGGAATTAGGTCCTCTTTTTGCAGAAGTTTTATTCCGTCTGCGAGAGTTTGCAAAACGCCGTGCGGTCCAGTGCGCATAGGGCCCAGACGATCCTGTATGTGGGCTGATACTTTTCTTTCCCACCAGACCAGAAACAGGGCCAATAATGAAATAACCGCTATAATTACGACACCCGCGAAAACCATTACAAGAAGATCAAGCCATATGACCGGAATTTCATTAGCCAGAAACAAACCGGAAAGAGAATTGTATATATCCAATAATACTTGATCAAATTCGAGCATTACCGATCAACCTCCGGCAGGATAACATCCAATGAACCAAATATCGCGACAAGATCGGCTATCTTCAAACCGATTGATATGGGGCCGAGACATTGCAGATTGCCATACGACGCTGTCCTGATTCTCATTCGATACGGTTTCTTTTCGCCATGGGAGACGATATAATAACCCATTTCCCCTCTTGGGGCTTCAATGCGAGAGAAAACTTCGCCTGCGGGCGGTCGGAATACTGCGGGTATCTTAGCCCTGACTGTTTCGCCTTCGGGAATTCCGTCAAGGGCCTGTTCTACTATATTACATGATTGCCGGAATTCCTCGATCCTTACCATATACCTGTCCCAGACATCTCCGTTTTTCCCGGTTGGGATTTTAAAATCAAACCGGTCGTAAACCGAATATGGCTCGACTTTTCTTATGTCCCATTCATAATTCGATCCTCGAATTGTGGGGCCGCTGGCGCCAAGGTCTTTGGCCAAGGCAAGGGGAAGAATACCGATATTTTTCGTCCGTCCGAGGAAAATCGGGTTCTTGGTCAATATTGCCTCATATTCGTCAACCTTTTGGCGGAATGATTTTAAGAAACCACGGCATGATTTTTCAAACTCCGGCGGTATATCTCTGGAAACCCCGCCAATCCTTATATAATGATAGGTTAGCCTTTGACCGCAGGTCATCTCAAACAGGTCGAGGATCCACTCGCGTTCCCGAAATGTATATAAGAAGGGCGTGACCGCTCCCAAATCAAGCGACATTGTACCAAGCCAGATAAGGTGCGAGGCGATACGGTTCAGCTCTACCATAATGACCCGCAGGAATTCCGCCCGTTCCGGGACTTCGATTCCGGCCAATTTCTCAACTGCTACGGCGAATGCCATATTAGACGGCATAGACGCGCAATAATCGACCCTGTCCGTGAAAGGCATGAACTGGTTATATGTGCGGTTTTCGGCAATCTTTTCTATTGACCTGTGTAGGTAACCGACGTGAGGAGTAAGCTCTCTTATATACTCGCCTTCCATTTTCAATACCAGCCTGAGGACGCCATGGGTGGACGGGTGTTGAGGCCCCATGTTTATCATGAACTCTTCTTCGCGAAGATTTCTTCTATCGGTCGCGTTACTCATTTTAACTTTCCGGCATCGGAATAAAATCCGGCCCGGTCCAGCCCTTTCTCATGGGATATCCATGCACCCAATCTTCGTCGAGAAGCAGGTGTCTGGGATCAGGATGATTTTTGAATGTTATTCCAAAAAGCTCAATGGCCTCGCGTTCAAACCAGTTGGCGGCGCGCCAAATATCCGAAAGCGTTTCAATTTCGGGGCTGTCCTTGTCAAGTTTGACTTTAACTATGGCATTATGCCGTTTCTCATGTGAGCTAAGGCAAAGAACGACTTCAAACCGCTCTTCGGGATAATGCGCCCCGGCAAGTTGAAACAAATAGTCGAAATCGAGTTCGGGATCGTTTTTGGCGAACTCGCAAAGCTC
>CAZKYQ010000085.1:1704-11664 GCA_964556975.1 uncultured Ignavibacteria bacterium | reverse complement strand
GTTTGCCTCTAACTTCTCCCACCATTCGGCGTGACCGTCACTCAGTTTTACTTTATACGTTTTCATTTAGTCCTCCACGATGTGCAGTCTTGCGACTGTGTTTCCGTTGGTGTCTTGAGCGGATGCGTAGTCACCCGCCTTTGCCGCCATGATGTGCGTGGCGTTG
This sequence comes from uncultured Ignavibacteria bacterium, assembly GCA_964556975.1. Taxonomy (GTDB): domain Bacteria; phylum Zixibacteria; class MSB-5A5; order UBA10806; family UBA10806. The sequence continues at coordinate 11,498 of CAZKYQ010000085.1, read as the reverse complement.
TCAATTAGTCTTTCAGTTACTTGGCGCAACTCAAACAGACGCTCGGCCTCATTGTTTCCAAATGCGGCGTTGCCCATCTCAATTTCAATCAGTGCTTTCATTTCAATAATTAAACCATAGGTTGATGTTAATGACAAGGATTTTTTTGGTGTTTCTCCCTGCGTTTGTAAGAGCCTTTGCCCTTCTTCACTTTATGTTCGCGGGACGCGCTGCCCATGAACCCGTCTTTGTTTACTCTCGCTTTAATCTTCATGCGTCTATTAGATCATAAATCCCACAAACATGCAAGCAAAAAATTTAATACGTACACGTACTACTTGCGAGGGGAGGGGGCCTCGCCGCGAGTACGTCAAGCTTTTTTATGCGTGTAACAAACAAAAGAAGCCCACCGCTACGCGATGGGCTGTTATCTTTCTATTAGTTAATTATAACAGAGTCACCACTTCAAGAACAGTGCTCCGAATACTGCTATGAAAAAACCTATGTAAACTATTTCAATAGGGCTTCCTTTCTCTTTTTGTTTATCACTTTCAACGCTTCCCCTGCAACGCTTCCTTTTGGCTGCGTACCATGCAGGCCGCGCCGCCGAGCTTGTCTATCACGATAACCGGCAAAACAACCAAGGCGATTACCATCAAAATACCCTGCACGAGATCAGTCCAGGCAACCGCCTTGAATCCGCCGGAAATCGTATACACCAGCACAATAAACGCGCCAATTAGCACGCTGATCATATAACTCGTACCGAATACCGCCGAAAATGCTTTGCCTGCGGCGTTAAGCTGGGCCGCTACATAGGTCGTCATCATAACTGCTATCACAATCACGGCGATCATTCTAAGGGTATTGCCCCGATCGGGAAACCGGGCGGCCAAAATACCCGGTATTGTCAGAGCTTCGTTTTCAGACGAATATTTCTGGATCCTTCGAGCGAGGAAAAACCAATTGAAAGCGTATCCCATCAAACATCCCGGGATGACCCATATCGCCCCAAGCCCGACATTGAAAGCCTCGCCGACAAGGCCAAGAGTGACCCATCCTGATTCCGACGATGCCGAAGCCGAAATCGAAGTCACCCATGCTCCCAATCCTTTCCCGGCGATGAGATAATCTTTCGACGTTCTCGAAGCGGTTTTCGCCGCCCAGAGACCGACAAATATAATTGCAAGCGTATACAACGAAAACGAAATCATTACCGACCATGAGGCTTCCATCAATCCCTCCCATTCGTGAATTATTTTTTTATGACATACTACGAATATGATGATTTTTCAAGGCCGGTCTTTTTATAATGATAACAAAAAACGGCAGGAATGCCGTTTCTATTAAAGTAGTTGAGATTTGTGGGCGGCAGACCTCCCGGTCTGCCCCTTAGGTTCCTTTTCCTCATTTTTCCGGCAGACGGGGACGTCTGCAGGACACGAACAACGGAATTGAGATTATTATATAAAATAATAACCCCTACTTTTCCTACGGACGCGTGTGCATCAGTTGGGGCCAGATTGTAGACAAAATACAATTATTGCATCGTCAGTCCCGCCATTGGCGGGATTTCCTGACGCTTCAATTCACTTATTTCTGTCGGATGAGGCCATCCGACAGCACAGAAAATAAAAAAGCCGGCTGGATTTCCAACCGGCTTAAATTTAGGCCATATTTTTCTTCAGGCAATGTAGGAAACATCCCACTCCCAGAAGTTGCCGCCGGATTCGGCTCTGCCGTGATAGCCGTTGGGATTAAACGTAATAGTAACGGACCAGTTGACGCCTCCCGAACCATCCGGAGACGTTCCGAAAATGGTCAATGCAAGAGTCAATGTCCCAGAGAGGGGCTTGGGTTCGTTTTCTTCTCTTAGCTCCGAAGTTAAGAACCCAATATCATTCAATGTCCCGCTGTAGTTATACGCGAGTTGATATATGGGATGGTTATAATCGGCCTCCATCGCAGTCGTCGCGTTTATGATAGTAGTATCTTCCTGAATTCCTGCCAGCGCCAGATTGTTGCTGGCGGTTGCCGTAATGGACCCCGAATCGCTAACTATATTTATATCCAGATATGCCCGATATTCAATTTCGGTAGTAGTAAGGGAATCGGGAAACTGCTGGCAGCCGTTGGCATCCTGAAATTTAACCGAGTCTGAAAATATAATTGTCGTATCAATGCTCCAATTCAAACTCCACCAGCAGGAGGAGCTATCAAAGACAACCAGAAAAGTGTCGGCGGGCGCGTTCATCGGCGCGGTACCATCGAAATCAATAAAACCAAAAGCGGTTCCCGTTGTAATAAATAGCGAATCGACGAAACCGTCCGAAATATCTTGGGCGGCTAGAAAGCTCGGATCGTTGGGTTCGCCTTCGGTGAGATTGTTGTCGGTAGCATTGTCTGAGCAGGCCAAAGCGATAAAGGCAAAACTCAAAGCAAACATTCCGAAATTTCTTAAATGGTTTTTCATTTTATCCTCCGATATAAGGTTATATTCTCATATATCATTTATCGGAGTAAATAGACCGAAATTTACATTACAATAAATCTGGAAATCCGACTTTATTAGAAGACAATTGAATCAATGTTTGTGGTCGGAATGGCCATCCTTTGCCAATTCAGGTTTTTCTTTTAGATCAGAAGAATTATCTTCACTTTGGATTTTTTGCAGTTCCAATGTAAGCGAATCGGCTTTCGCGGTTGCTATTTCAGCCTGTTGTACCCCGGCGCCGTGTTTATATACGATCTCGCCGCCGAGGAATCCCGTGTATCCTACAAGTACCGCTGCCACAAAGCTAAGAAGTACAGCAACCCATCCAAGCGAACCAAACAGCTTCTTTTTTAAGGCAGGCCGGAATATTAGCAAAATCAACGTCAAACCCAGAATAATAAATCCTATCATCTCATGTAGTTCCAGCAATTCATGGGCCTCTTCCGTATGCCAGACTGACTCTTCGGCGATCATACCGCTAATCACGGCCATTACAGCGCCAATAGCGGCAAAAATTGTTAGAATATTGGCCGCCGACAGAAATGATTTCCTTTTAAAAAGAACCCCAAAAAAATCCAGAATGAAAATCACTATAATTAGGGCTATGGGAAAATGGACTATTAAAGGATGAAGGTTTGGCATTTTTTCTCTCCTTGGTATTGAATATTATAGATAATTACTTCCGTTCTCCTGCAGATCCGACATAATCATCTTTCGCTTCTACCATCCGGCCGTCCCGATAGTCAAAAAGATAGAATGGAATTCCGGCATTGTAAAGTGAATCCGCCGCGTTTTTTATATCAATTGGGCCATTGATGGGATCGTTTGAAACTATAACCGATCCCTTATAATTAAGCCTGTAAATCATCGACGGCCCGACTATCGCCCTTCCGGGCATGTGGTCAAGCAATACGAGATCGCACTGTTCGAAATCGAGGCCGGAACTGCCCATATCATTTATAATTCCACGAACAAGCGATTGCGTTTGCCGGTATTCCCGGATTGTAATATCTATAGCAACAATATTAATCGCGAAATATATCAACAATACCGCCCCGAGTATTAGCTTTCGCGCGCGGGCGATATTTTTATTCCAAAGAAATTTATGAATTAAATAACCTCCGACAACAGCCAGGCCCATCGAGGGCAGATAGATGTTCCTCGATGTTACTTTGTAATTTAGTGGTATTATAGGAAGCAGCGTTATAAAAATCAGCAGGATAAAAAAGCGGACCTGCTTTGGCGATTTGATAAAAATCCAGATTGAAGCGGGTATAAAACCAGCCATTGCTACCCAGCTTAAAATCAGCCAGACGTATGATATCACGCCAATCCGCGAAAAAAAGTTAGCAAAATACGGATGAGACGGCGATGGTATGATAAACCACCCAAGATAATCGAACAGGACCTTGAAGATATGAAACCCGAAATAATAGTAATCCTCTACAATCCCCGGACGTTGAATCAGAAATGATCTTAGCATAAAATATGCCGCAAGCCCCAGTATGCCGTTGATTGCCACGGGGATTATTTTTTGTTTCAGACTGTCCCGGACGGAAAATAGCAGGGCAAATGAAATGAATGCCAAAGGAGCTACAACAAAATCTTCCACGACAAAAAAGCCCAAAAATGATAAAGCCGTGAAATATATGAATGATCTCTTTGAACCTTCGGTCAGATAATCGTGCAAATTCCATAATGTCAAAATATAAAAGATCGCCGCAAGCATTCGTATCGTGCCATAGAGCCAGATAACGGCCTCGTAATGCTGAAAATATACGACAAAAAACAGCGACGATATTAGCGCAGTTTTCTCCTCAAAATTAATTTTTTTGAGAAACCTGAACATCAAAATAGAAACAACGGCGTGCAAGGATATATTCAGGAGGTAATACAATAACGGGATATCGCCGAATATTACATACCTGAAATATACTAAAATATTCGTTAATGGCCTGAACCGCCCGGGGTTCTCCATGGAAAGAAAATCGGACAATGAGAAACCATCCCGCAAATAGCTGAGGACAATCCAATCGTCGGTATGAAAATCGTTTAACAGACAGATTGCATAAACAACAAAGGTAAAAAGACCCAATATTAGCTCATTTTTTTTAATTTTAGGAATCTTGGACTTGAAAAAACTCGGCGGTTGTGATAAAATCATAGGCTGTAAATATACTTAATTCCGGAGGTTTTTCAATGAAAAAAATAATAGGCACCGATAAAGCCCCAAAAGCGATAGGCCCTTACAGCCAGGCAGTCATAAGCCAAAGCTCCGGCCTGATCTTTACCGCGATGCAAATTGGCCTTGATCCGGAAACCGGGGAGTTGAAAGGCGATGGCATAGAATCCCAAACAAAACAGGCAATTGAGAACCTCAAAAGCATTTTGAGCGAGGCGGGAAGCGGCTTGGACAAAGTAGTTAAGGCAACTCTATATTTAACCGACCTCGCCGATTTTACTAAGGTTAACGATCTCTATTCCGAATACTTCAATATAGACTATCCAGCTCGCGCCGCAATCGAGGTCTCGAATCTTCCCAAAGGCGCCTTAATTGGAATTGAGATGATAGCGAATGAGGATTTCTGTAAAAAATAAAAATTATTGATTGACTTGAAATGAAAACGTATGTAATAAGAGTAGCTTCGATAAAGGAAACGAAAATTTAAATGCGATTTTTCTTCGTCAAAAGACATCTAAAAAAACGGTTATTAATAAAAATTGCTTTAATGCTTTTGATTCATTCATGCTTTTATATAATGGGCGCGAAGCAGGCTTCCGCTTCTCCCGGCGAATGCGGCCTGGATTTTCTAAATATCACCGTCGGAGCGCATTCTATATCCACCGGACACGCAAATTACGCGGGTATAGAAGGCCCGGAAGCAATTTTCGGAAATCCGTCTCTGCTAAACAGCAAATTGGAAGGGTTCGCGTCATATCAATATTTGCTAATGGATACGAAGTCGCAAGCTGTGTCGGCAAATCTCCCAATCATGGAAAATTACGCGTTTGGAATAGGCGTACATTTATTTGATCCGGGAAATATAACAGGCTATAACGAAGACAACCAAAAAACAGGCCAGCTAAAAGCCGGAGACTTTCTTATCCGATTTGCAATGGCAACAAAGGGCCGTCTAAATTATGGACTGTCGTTTTCCTATTACCATCAACAGCTCGACAATACTATCGGACGCGGATATGGCCTGGGGTTTGGCGTTACTTATGAAAGCGGTTTGAGCAGAATATCGATCTCCGCGGATAACATCGGGCCGGATTTCAAAATCGGAAGCTCCTCGGTGCCGTTGCCTTCACAAATAGCCCTGTCAGGGTGGTTCCCGATACAAAACAGCTTTCTAAATCTTAGCGGAGATTTAATCTACAATAGAGAATCCGGCTTCAGAGCGGTTGCCGGCATTGAATATTCGCCGGTAACGGGATTTTTCGTCCGCGCCGGCAGCAATAATGAAACGCCTGTTTCGCTTGGCCTTGGTTATTCGCTTAACAATTATGGTTTTGATTATTCTTACACGCCATCGAGCCTTTTCGGCGACCGCCATAATTTCAGCGTTACCATGTCCCGATAATTCTTGACAAATATTTTGTAGCTACATAAATCTATTATTTACGCAACCTTTGTCTATTTAGAGGTAATGGGATGTTTTTTCGAGGACTGATAATAAGCGCAACTTGCTTGGCTACGTTTTATAATTATTGTTCCGCGCAGGAGTTAACCGCGGATGAAATAATTCAGCGTTTTAACGATTTGATGACTCAGCCGACTATAATGTCGCTTTCCAAAATGACAATTACTACATCGTCGGGAAAGCTGAGAAGTTTTACGATGGAATCATATAGCGCGGACCGCGGTGAAAAAAACCTGATAAAATATCTTTCTCCAAAACGGGTCAGGGGGCAAACATTGCTTATGCTCAATAACGCCGATGATATCTGGGTATATTTTCCAAGAACAAATCGAGTTCGTAAATTGGCAACACACGCGAAAAAGCAGAAAATGGAAGGCAGCGATTTTTCGTATGAAGACATGGGTTCCGGAGATACATGGCTTAACGAATTTAAATCTGTTCGCCTGAAAGACGAAAAAATCGAAGGCACAAACTGCTATAAATTAGAGCTCAAGAAGCTGCCCGATTCTCATTCCGGCTATTCGCGGATGATCATGTGGATCGACAAATCAAATTTCCTTGCCGTTCAGATAGATTATTTCGATGATGACGATCCCGGGCTGCATCTCAAACGGCTTGTGTTAAGCGATGTTAAAGATATCGAAGGCATCCCCACTTCCACAAAAATGACCATGGTCAATATTCAGGACAACACGCAAACAACTATGGAATATCTGGAAATAACCTACGGCGTCAAACTGCCCGATGATATGTTTACCGAAAGAGGGATGAAAAAGCAATGAGGAACCTGATTTGTATTATAACCGCCGTAATTATAATCACACCGCTTGTATCGGCTGAGCAGGTTGAGTTGTTTGGATATTACGAACCGCAATTTCTCGGCGTCGCTATCAATAGAGGCTTCGCCCAGTTGATAACAAATAAGCTCCGAGTGGACCTGGAATCCGCCGATATTAAAAATATCCGGTTTGCCGCTAATTTTGATTATGTTGCATATCACGGGACAACAGAGTGGAACCTTCTGCATTTCGTCCCGGACGATATCGCGAATGAGGTAGCCACTGGACTATTCAGCCGGTATCGTTTCGGCTATACATACAGGGACACGATATTTCTGGACAACGTTTTTATGAAAATCGCTTTCCCGAAGTTTGATTTGACAATGGGAAAACAGCAGATATCGCTCGGCACGGGTTACGTCTGGAACCCCACAGACCTTTTTAATTACAAAAGCTTTTCCGACCCGACTTATGAACAGCCAGGCCATAACGCTATCCGCGCCGACATTCCCATTACAAATAAATTCAATTTAATGCTGCTGTACGGCCCTGAAAAAGATTGGGCGGCCTCTACAAAGCTGGCCCGGATTAAGGGCGGCCTGGGTCATTTTGATTTTTCCGCGGTATTCATTGGGAGGATTGAGGAGCCGACACCGTTTTTTATTTATATAGCTAATGATTATAAGAGGCAACTCTTCGGCGGAGATTTTGCGGGCGAGCTTCTCGGGCTGGGAGTTTGGGGGGAGTTTGGTTACAACAAGGTTGAAAATAACGACAACTTTAGCGAAATAGTTTCCGGGCTGGACTATACCCTCGATAACGGAACTTATATTCTGGCTGAGTATTATCACAATGAACGCGCGAAAAGCGATTATCGCGATTTGACGCTTCTCGATTGGCTTCGTTTTCTCTTCGCCGAAACAAAGACTATCTCCCGTGATAATTTGTACTTGTATGCCGATTACCCATTAACAGATTTGATACATATTAATAACTCAATAGTTGGCAGCCTTTCCGATAATAGCTTCGCATTAGTGCCTGGACTGAATTACAGTTTCAGGGAGAATGTTGATCTTGATGTATTCGTGAACTTCAATACCGGTGGCGATAACAAAGCCTACACAAGCGAGCAGGGCCAGAGCGGGCTATTGCGCATGAGGATATATTTCTAAAAAGGCTATTGAGGCAACAGATGGGTGAATTGGGCTTCAGAGAAAAATTACTATCGAGTTGGGGAGAGCTGTCCGCAAACTGTCCGGGATGGATTTTGGGCGTCTCTTTATTGGTGATTTTGGGCGTTTCGACAATCGCGATGAATTTGACAATGTCCACGAGATGGTCTGATCTTCTGCCAAAAAACGATCCGCTTGTTGAAGAATTCGAGAAAATCGTCGAGGAATTTACAGGCGCCGCTAATTCCATCCTTGTCGTATCCGGCCCGGAAAGCAGAATAAAAGCGTTTGCGGATGAGATAGTCCCGAAAATCGAAGTGATAGACGATTTTGTAAAACGGGTGGACTACAAATACGACGAAGTTTTTTTGAGTAAGCACGCCTTTATGCTGACCAAAGCTAAAGACTTGAAAAAGACTGTTAAAGTCTTCGAGGATTTAAGCCTTTCTCCTTTTCTATCTCATATAAATGATAATTTCGAAGAGACTTATATAGGCGACGAGGAAAGCCTCTCTGACAAGGAAAAAGAAAACGAAGCAATCAGAAGCCTTGACGGCCTCGAATATTGGGTCGAGACAATGGGACGATATGTGGAATCCGCGGAATCTGTTTCCGATACGCGGCCGGACTCGGCTGTCAATCGTTTCCTTATTGGAGACCCATATTTCATTTCACCCGACAAGCGGATTCTTCTGATTTTCATTGAGCCTACTTTTGATCTTACCGATACCGATCCCGTAGTAAAATCAACCGATCTGATACAAGGCGTTATCGATGATCTTATAAAAAATTATCCCAAAATTACAGCGGGCCTTACCGGCACGATCCCACTTGGGCGGGATGAGATGTACTATTCGATGAAGGACCTCGAAACATCATCTATTCTGGCCTTTGTCCTTGTACTGCTCCTATTCATCTTTTCATTTAGAATGATTGCCGCCCCCATTCTGGCGGCGTTAAATTTGGTGCTGGCTGTAATGTTCGCTTCCGGCATTATAGCCCTTTTCGTGGATGAATTAAACATGATGACCTCAATGTTCGCGGTAATATTGCTTGGGCTTGGAATAGATTTTTCCATACATATAATTTCACTTTATACAGAGCGCCGAGCTGTAGGAGATGATATTTCAAAGGCGATGTCGCATACTCTATCTCGTTCGGGAACGGGAATAATAACCGGAGCATTCACGACTGCCATGGCCTTCCTGACTTTGACTATTTCCGATACGCGCGGAATCAGAGATTTTGGCCTTGTGCTTGGCTTGGGAATAATATCTGTTATGGTAATTACTATTATAATTCTCCCTTCGCTCTTAATCTTGCGGGAAAAAGCGCGAGGTTATTCTTACCGGCTATTCAATAAAAAGATCGAAGACAAGCCCGCGCGCAAACCATTACATTTTGAATTTTTGGGCATACTTGGCGCCGGCATTGCTAAAAGGCCAAAGGCCACATTATTCTTCTCCCTAATTATTACATTGTTCCTGCTCTGGAGCGCGTTAAATATCGAGTATGATTACAACTATATGAACATGGAACCGCAGGGAATTCCTTCGGTAACTTTACAGGATACGCTTGAGAACGCTTTCGATATGAGTCCCGATTTTGCCATGGTAACCGTTAGCTCTGTTGAGGAAGCGCGATTGATTGCCGAGAAAGCCAAAAAGATGCCCACGGTTAGTTTTGTCGAGAGCATTTCCGAGTTCATTCCTCAACAAGAAGAACA
>CAZKYQ010000085.1:0-1604 GCA_964556975.1 uncultured Ignavibacteria bacterium | reverse complement strand
GATCAGATGAATCGAATCAGCGAAAAGATCACCGGCACTCCCCATCTGTTTTTAAGGCTTACCGAGTTGTTCGCGCGCGACGGCAGGAGGGCGGTAATACTTACGGTTTTAACAGTCTTCTTATTATTGTGGATAGATTTCAGAAGCTTAAGAAGCGCTCTGATGGCTATGATCCCCCTTGTTTCCGGAACGATTTGGATGGTTGGAATTATGAGCCTGATGGGGCTTCCCTTGACCTTTATAAATCTAATGGGGATTCCCATGATAATCGGTATCGGTATTGATGATGGAGTACATATACTGCACAGGTATCGCATTGAAGGCAGAGACAATACCAGAATTGTAATGCGAAGCACAGGACGCGCAGTATTGCTGACGTCTCTAACGACGATGGCCGGGTTCGGTTCTTTAATGATCGCCAAATACCAGGGGTTTTTCAGCCTTGGATCATTACTGGCCATAGGAGTTGCCTCCTGCTTTCTGACGTCGGTAATTTTCCTTCCCGCCCTAATCAATCTCTTTCATATAAATAGCAAAACAGAAGCAATCTCCAATTAAACATAGTTGACATTCAAAGAATGACTGCTGTATATTTGACGATTACAAACCTGAAGAAGGAGGATTAATGAAAAAATTGCTCTTATTTATTTTGACATTAACTCTGGCAGTTCCTGTCTGGGGGCAGAAAGACATCTCCGTTGGGGTTTTCGGCGGTCTGAATTATCCAATTGTGCAGGATGATGCGGGTTCAGGAAATGATTTTGGCATTAAGGCTAAATTTTCACCCATTCCAATGATAGCCGGTTCCGCGTTTTATGAATCAAGGGCTTTGGGAGATCCCACCATTAATGTTTTTGGAGTAGAATATACTACCGATGGGGGAAAAATTGCCTCATTCGGAGTGGAAGCGTTAATAGGGAATACGGGGGGCGGACCCGGGCCTCACTTTTATTGGGCGATCGGTATCAGCAATTACAAATGGACTAGGGATAATTGGGAGGATGTTTCCGAAGTGGGATATCATATTGGCCCCGGAATCGAGATAGGATTACCATCTAATATCGGCTTGGAGATCAGGGCTAAATTCGAGGTCGTACCAACTGGCGGCGAGGGCGCGCGGAAAAACGGGATTATACTGGTTGGCGCAAACTACCATATAGGGATAATTTAGGAGGGTAAAATGAACAAAAAAAGAATCGCATTAACGGCCCTTCTCATTGCATCTCTGATTATAGGATGCGGTATAGCAACCGGTACATTCACATTCGGCTATGAGTTGAATGGAACAATCGAATCATCGAACGCAAGTCTGGAGTTCGAGTATGTCGACTTGACAACCATTGATGACTATAACGATCATAAGGACAATTTGAAATCGGTGGACAATATAGCCGTGGTGGGAAGCATAATAAACGACGGAGTCGCGGCGGTTTCCGGAGAAATCTGGCTGGTGGATAACGATACTACCTACACCGATCCCGATACGGTCAAGCATTACGGTACAAGGATATTTGTATCTCCTGTTATCCCAGCTGGGGACACGCTGGATATAGACTGGTCTGACGGCCTCTCCTATATCGAAAACTTTTCAGCGGTTCAAACCG
>CAZKYQ010000084.1:0-11718 GCA_964556975.1 uncultured Ignavibacteria bacterium | reverse complement strand
GCCCCGCTAGTCTCACTCATTGTTTCTCTCGCCTATCTCTCGAGCGGCGTGTTCTTATTTATCTTAATAACACTTCTGTTTTCGTCATAATAAGCCGCATACCCGCCATAAATCATATCATTAAACTCAATTGAAATTCTGAATATGTCATCGCTCGGTTGAGACCATTTTACGATATTTAAAAATTCGCTTGTTGTGTTATATCGAATCCAGTCAACATCGCCCGTAACGCCAAATATATCCACATCGATAGCGGCGGCAGATAAAGATTCTTTAATTTCATAGGGAAGTTTTTCGCCAACTTCATAGGCGACCTCAATCTCACTCTCCGTTTCATTTACTGTTACAAACGAAACAATCCCGGAAGGGGCAGGAGTTCCGACCGGAAGAACTGTCACGCTATCTATATTCGTGTAACCTGTTATTCCGCTTCCCAGCCTTATTCTATAGAAGTCCCTTTCGGCTCCGGTTATAACAACCTTGATACCAGGTCGCAAATAAAGAAGCTTATATCCTTTTCGAATACCCGTGCGTATTATATTCGATGTGCCGGACAGCTCTCCGATAACAGGAGGATATCGGGCAATAACATGCAATATTGAATCTGTGCTAAGATGTCTTGACTCCGAGCACTCTTCCGGCTCAAACCAATATTCTATCGCGTGAACTCCTATATCATCCGGCTCCAGCGCGTAATATCCCTTATAAGTAACATAATTGTCTTGAGTATTTTGTGAATTTGACATATCGCCGAATACGCTTCCCGATAGAACGTCATCTTTTTCGGGGATAGGGTACATTTTGTTTGACGAAGATCCTCCGGTCCTGAACCACCCTATACCCTCAGGGGGAGCCTTGAACGAGAACTCGAAAACATCTCCAACAGAATATGTAACATTTGAATCGGGATATGGAGAATTCGGAATAAGGGGCCTTATGCCCAAATCAATTAAATCAGCCGGGCCAATCTGTACAGGCAATATAATGCGCGACGTATCGTTATCTTTGACCGCCATTATTTTGAATTCATAGCTTCCCGTTTCAACAGGCAAGAAGGCCAGCCATCCGCCATCCTTATGAACTTTTATGGGAAACCCATTAATAATAAGCTCCGCGTTTATTGTTGCGTTTCCAAAAATAAAAGTCGAATCTACCGCGGGAAGCTGCTGGTCCGCAAACGGATACACAACTTCGATTTCGACTTCGGCGAAAGAGACGCCTGCAAGTAATAGTATAAATATTATATATGATATTATTTTCATTATTTTTTAACTGCGCCCAGGCCCGGGCGGTCCGGTAATTTTAAATAGCCGTTTTCGACCTTGACCCCATCAAAAGGATCGTCCGAAATTAATATATTGCCATCGAGATCGGCGTAATCTGCCAGAGAAGCGATTTGCGCGGCGGCGGTTATTCCCACGGATGTTTCCACCATGCACCCGATCATGATTTTCATCCTGTGCGCCCGGGCAACCGCTATCATTTTCATTGCCTCCCGAAGCCCCCCTGATTTGGAGAGTTTAATGTTTATGCCATCCGCCAAGCCTGCATATTTGGGAATATCCGTTGCTTGAAAAATGCCCTCATCCAAAATTATCGGGAGCTCTGTTTTTGAGCGCAAGATTTTGTATCCTTCAAAATCATCTCTATGAAGGGGCTGTTCGATAAACTCAACATCAAGTTTTTCCAGTTCTTTAATTTTCGATAATGCTTCTTTAAGGCCCCAGCCCTCGTTAGCGTCAACCCGGATCTTCGCGGATGTAGCGTCCCTGACCGCCTCAACCATCTCAATATCACCGGGGACGCCGACTTTTACTTTATAGACATGATAACCTTTTGATTCCTCTGTTTGTTTTTTCATAGAATCAGGATCGGAGATAGAGATCGTAAAGGATGTCGGCAAATCGCCTCTCGGTGTAATTCCGAGTAATTGATACAACGGAACCCCAAGATTTTTCGCGGCCAGATCGTGCATTGCCATATCAATCGCAGCTTTGGCGCTGAAATTAAACGCGCTTACTTTCGCAAGATCAAGAGACAGCTTTTCCAATTGAAAAGGATCATCGCCAATTATTTTTGAAGCTTTATCAATGAAATTCTTTACGGTCGCCAGGTCCTCGCCGTAATAATGTACGGGGGCCGCCTCTCCTATCCCCTCATCAATATTGACAATTAATATCGGCATACTGTCTCTCGCGCCGTGAGTTGTCCGGAAAGTATTGACGAGATGAATTTCATATTCATCATATTTTATCCTCATCACTTAACTCCTGATTCTTTAAACGACAGCTTTCTATTTGTAGCGTCGAGCACGGCCTTTATTCCCATTGGGATCGTAATCTTCTCTTTGCCATGCCCGCAGGGGAACCCCCGGATTGTCGGTTTATTGATCTTGGAAAAGTAATCGTTTATCACCTGCCTAACCGTCCATCCTGACATATCACCGTACTTCGGTTCCGTACGTGTAAATTCGCCTATAATATATCCGGCGGCTTCCCCGAAATCTGTCGCTTGAAAAAGCTGTGCAAGGTAACCGTCAATCCGGTAAGCCTCCTCCTCGGTATCCTCGAAAAACACGATCTTATTTTTAAATGTCGGCAGAAAATTGGTTCCAATCAATTTTGTCATAAGGCATAAATTCCCTCCAACTATTCTTCCTTGAGCGATGCCCTTATTAACAGTTGAAATTTCATACCCCCGGAGTTTTACGGTATCAATTTGCGGCTTGCCGCCGGATATCGCGCTGAAAAAACTGTTTTTTGTAAACGCTCTAACTGGCTTGCCAAATTCCACGCCGGGCATCGGGCCATGAAATGTTACAAATTTACAGTTTTTATGAATCGAAAGCAACAAAACCGTAATATCCGAATAGCCCGCGAATATTTTTGGGTTTTTCTTAATCGCCATAAAATCTAAATAGGGCAAAAGTCTTAGAGCCCCATACCCTCCCCTTACGCAGAAAATCGCATCTATATTATTGTCCCCAAATGCCTCGTTAATAGCGTCCGCGCGGCTCTTATCATCGCCCGCAAGATACCCGAGTTTCCGCCGTGTCTGAGGAAACAGTTTTACTTTATATCCGAGTTGTTCAAAATAAATCTTACCGCGTTTTAATCTTTCGGGCTTGGGAGGACCTGCGGGAGCAACAAAGGCAATCGTTGAGCCAGATTTCAATTTTGGCGGTTTGGTAATCATGGCCAAAGATGGTATGCTACGCCCGTATGTCCGATCCAGGCTTTTTCAAGCTCTTCTCTGGGATACTTAATTATTCCATCATCAACCCCGTGTCCGGCGGGATCGTTGCAAATAACTGTATCGGGACCGTCAAAACCGACAACCACTACAAGATGGCCTTGCTCCGCGGCATGAATTGGAGAATTAGACAGCTCATCATAGCCATAGGCGATACTAATTACAACCGGTTTTCCTTCGGATATCTCGTCGTAAATCTCGTCAAAACCGCAATGCCGCTCAATCCATGCCTTATTCAGGCCAGTCTCGAAAGCTGCCTGAATATTGTATGGCCAGTTCCCGAAAATTTCGTTTTGATTATCATACGCTTTCCAAGCGAAATCATTCGCAATAATTCCAGGATTATAATAATTCAAAACCATATTGACCGCGGTCGGCGAACATGCGCCGCCGGAATTATTCGCCTCAAGCGATCTTTGGGTCGTATATGGCACCGCGAGTCGCGTGCTATTATAAACAATTTTCTCATGGTCAGGATGGTTTTTCCCGTATTCGGCCCAGCTTGGGTTATCATTCGAAAAAGACAAGGCCAATCGCCTTAAATACATTCCCTTATAGTCATGGTTCTCAATACAACTTACGATCACGCGAGCGTATCTCATTGGCTTTTGGAGCTTAAGAACATCAACCACCATTCGCCCAACGCCATCAAATGATTTTACTCCATCTTCTAATTTAGAATCTTTACTGCCCCAGGTTAGATAGTCAAATCTGTGCCATTTCCGGCCGTCTTCGGATACTTCGACTTGGAATTTAATCGGGCTTCTCGTAACGCCGACTTGAATATTCCATGATAAAATAAGCTGATCGAATTTAAAACCGGCTTCAACGGGACATGTCTCAATCATGGGGCGTCCATCGGAACTGGAAAGATCAATTGAGCTTTTATCAATATCTATACCACAATTAGCCAATTCGCATTTTTCCCAATCATCGATTTTCTCGATAAACTCGACACTGTGAGTTGTTTTACCCGATGGCATTGCCGATTTTACATGCAACAATGAGAGTAAAGATATGATAAACACTCCCGCAATAATTATGGATTTAATAATAGTTTTCATTCGACTATTCGGCGGGCGCAAATAAACGAATCATCAAGATATTGATTGTATTCTTTACTGTCCTTGTCAAAACAATTATACGCAACCCCGCCATTTCCGGAGCTGGAATGTATATACCTTGTACCCGAAACAGCCAGCGCTACATGGCGAGGAAAAAACAACAGATCGCCTAGCTCAATTTGGCCGCGTTTAATTTCTGCTCCGCGCTTAATCTGATCATTGGAATCGCGGGGAAGGTCGATCCCGAACCTCCTGAAAATCGTCTGCACAAAACCGGAGCAATCGATCCCGAAAAATGACCGGCCGCCCCAGAGATATGGTACGGACAAAAATTTCTCAGCCTCGGAAATCAAAGATTCATTGCTATATGAATTTTTATTTTGGCTTTTATCAGTCTTAATCAGATCCGAATCCTTTACGTAAATTTCTCCATATTTTTCCGAGGATACTCTTAGAAATCCTGATTTAATGCTGCCATATAAACGACAGCCGTAAGGTAAAAACGCTATTTTTTTTGAGTTTCCATCAGGTTCTTCAAGCCCTGAAGCCAAATTTGACACCACGATTCTGCAGTCTGAGCCGTTAAAACCATCATGCTCAATAACAAAATGGGCAGCTATCCATCCCCTATAATTGTCCCATGATTTTACTTTATAGTGGCCATCTTTTTTGTCAAGGACTTCCAATAGCTCATTGAAGAGCGCCTGACTCAGCCTTTCAGAACATGGTTCCGGTTCCGAGTTAATATCCGTTATATTAATATTTACTCTAACAATCATACGTAGATTCTCTGCAGTCTTCTGCTCCAACCGGACAATATCTCGTATGAAAATGATCCCGCCCATTTGCCAAGCATGTGCGCGTTAATTGTTTTCTCACCCATCGCCCCCATAATTATTACATCGCCGCCTAATGCGCAACCGGCTATATCGGTTATATCAACTATGAAAGCGTCCATACAAACTCTTCCGACAACGGGGGCCATCGCGCCTTTTATCAGGACCTGCCCCTTATTCGATAAAGCCCAAGAGTATCCATCGGCATAGCCCATAGGGATTACCGCCAATTTCATTTTTCTTTCGGCAATAAACGAAAAACCATAGCCGATTCCTTCTCCCTTTTCAATTTCCTGAATTTCCGCGATTCTGCCTTTCACAGACATAACCGGCCTGAATTTATCTTCCCCAGCTCCGGTAGGAGTCAGGCCATATAGTAAATGCCCTACTCTAATCAAGGTGCCGTCAGTATATTTTTTCTTCGCTACTATCCCGGATGATTCATAAGACAAATAGACAGCGCCATTCAATTGCTCTTTGGCATTATCCATTATTTTCAAAAACGCGTTTTCCTGCCTTTCCGATAATTTAGTCGCGCCCCCGTTTGAGTCCGCAAGATTTGTGGTAAAACCCATAAACTTCAGGCCGTTCTTTTTCCTGATTATCTCACTGAAGTCTATCTCGTTTTTATACTTGAATCCATAGCGGTTCATACCGGTATTTATCTTAATAAAATATCTTACAGGCTGGCTATAATTGCCTGACCTCTTCGTTATTTCATATAGAGTCCCGGTATCCGAAACAGTCAAATAGAAACCCCTTTTTACCGCCTCAACGCTTCTTGGAATATTCTCCGGATATAAAAGTGCAATTGGGGTTTTTACTCCGGCAGAGCGAATCTCTTCGGCCTCCTCCAATAAGGCCACCCCCAGAAAATCAGCCCCGGCCTCGGAAGCTGTTTCCGCCACTTTTACGGCGCCATGCCCGTAAGCGTCCGCTTTCACAACCGCCATCATCTTCGATTTCTCTCCAATTATCGCTTTGATGATCGCGATATTATGCCTCAATGCCGAAAGATCAATCTCGATCCATGCCGGCCTTATTAATTCATTATCGCGCTTTTCATTAAAACAGATTGACTCAGCGTCTTTTGTTAAAGCGCTTGCTTTCGCACCCGACTTATTTATTTTACTCATAGCTATTTTGTGGTTCCGCCGTTCCTCGAATTTCAAAACATGATTTCAGAATGCCCGCCGAGACAATGTAAAAAGACCGGAAACTCCTTATTTATTCCCGCTATCTAAATACTAATATCTATATAACTACAATTACCTGTTTGTTTCCATATATTTTTACGGCTATAACAACTTTTCGAGGATATCTCTATATTCAAAGACAATATCCTCGAAAATTCGATTGCTTTACCTGATTTATAATTTATCCAAAAACTCTTTGAGCCGTTCAAGAGCCTTATTTATATTTTCGATAGAATTGGCGTATGACATTCTGATATACCCCTCGCCGAATGCGCCAAATGACGTACCGGAAAGAACCGCGACGCCAGCCTCATTCAAGATCCTGCCCTCCAATTCCGACGACTTCACGCCAAATTTGGAAACATTGGGGAACACATAAAATGCCCCGTCGGGAACCAAACAGCTGACATTGTCAATTTTATTCAATCCACTCACAATTACCTCACGGCGTTTTGAAAACTCTGCGACCATTTTTTTGGCGTCATCCTGCGGCCCTTTTAAGGCCTCGATACCGGCTATTTGAGTAAAACTCGCAGTGCAGGAATTGCAATTTGTTTGAAGTTTAGCCACCTGCTCCGCCAAGTCCGACGGCATCACTCCGTAACCCAGCCTCCATCCGGTCATGGCGAAAGTCTTCGAATAACCGTCGAGAATAATTGTCCTTTCCGGCATTCCATCATAACAGTAGATCGAATTATGCTTTCCGGAGTAAAGAATACGAGAGTATATTTCATCGCTTAATACGATAATATCGTTTTTAACGGCAATCTCGGCTATAGCCTTCAGGTCGCTTTCAGTCAAAACCGATCCTGTTGGATTTTGCGGCGAATTGATGATGATCATCTTTGTTTTCGGGGTGACCAGCGAAATCAATTCATTAACATCCAGCCTGAATTGATTTTCTTCTTTTAATTGAATCGGCACCGACTTCGCCCCTATAAAATTAATTACCGACTCATATATGGGAAAACCCGGATTAGGGTAAATAACCTCGTCGCCTTCATTCACCAAAGCCATCATCACAAAAAACATAATCGGTTTTCCGCCCGGAGTTACTACAACTTGAGATGGATCGATTTTTACGTTTCTTAAGTTTGAGACTTCTCCGGCGATTGCCGCGCGAAGATCGGGCAACCCTGCCGCCGGGCCATAATGAGTCCACCCGTTTTTTAAAGCGTCCACGGCAGAATTAATAATATTTATCGGCGTATCAAAATCCGGCTCTCCAATTTCAAGATGCACGATATCTCTGCCCTGCGCCTCTAATTTCTTGGCCTTTGCCAGTACCACGAATGCAGTTTCTGTCCCAAGTCTGGACATTCTTTCCGCCAGTTTCATATCACACCTCTATTCATATCATTTTTCAATCACTTTTTCCAAAATTCCAATATTGAAATTTACCAGAAACCGCCTTACTTCGCTCTCGCTTTTATATATTTTTGAATCGAATCCCATTGGGCGGGGCCATTTAGGCCAACTTCTTTCAGCACTATTTCAGCCTTCCCGCTTCCGGGATAAATGCCCCGGGAAAACGAGAACAGCGAATATTGACGGCCAAGATCAGACGTTATCCAACGGTACATAGTGGGCATGGTAAAACCGGAGATGCCCATAGCGCTGAATTTAATATCTTCCGGCAAAATCTGCTGTTGCTTTTCGGCGGGCAGCATCGAAAACAGTTCGGCGCTCGATATGTAATAGATATTCATATTGAAACCGCCATTGTCAAGCCGGGGCAGCACATAAGTTACAAAATCATTTGCAACCGCGCTTCCCTGCAGGATTATCGCCCCATGATAATTTTCGCCCTTGGGATCGGCTTTTCTAAATTGATAAACGCCGTTAATCGAGGCGGTTGCCGGAGGCAAATTATATTTTTGCCTGTCGATTACAGTCTCCGCCGGCCGCGTCACAAACGGCGCCAGAACCGCCGGCCTCTTTTTGAGCCCTTCCATCGTAAGAGGCCATAATTCCTGCGGGTCCCATGGCACCAGAGTTATAGCCTTGCCTTCCGGGAAATTCTCCTGCAGGAGCTGTAACGCTTGCGGGTCAGCATGAGTAGGGCCGTCCTCGCCGGTTTTCAGGCCTGCATGGCCGCAAATCATAATAAATGTCTGAAATGGATCGCCGGAATATATTTGTCTCGCTTGTTGGCTAATGCAATGGATTCTGGCCGCGATATGCTGCAATGCCGCTATGAACGCCGCATAAGACGCCGTAACGCCAATATTATAACCGAAAGATGAAAGTCCCATCATCATCGCCCCAAGGGCGTCTTCGCAAATTCCTCCGGCGGAAATTAATCGTGAATCATGGTTGGAAACATAGTTGTAAAATCCATCCGGAAAATCGCTTCCCAGCTTATTTATGGAGGTTGAACCCAACAAATCAGCGGCGCCCCCTATAAAAGCCCCATTGGTTTTTTTATTAAGGAAACCCAGGGTCCTCCCAAGTTCTCCGCGTAATGTTGCTTGAGATCCGACTTCAAGTTTCAATTCGGAAGGTATTTTCTGTGAATCAAAATCGTTGTTGGAATATAACAGATTCAGATTAGGGCAATTTTCGCGCGGCTTTCTATTGAGCCTTTTCAACTTTTCTTTGCTTTCGGCTATCCTGGCTCCAATATAAGCCGTCATCGAGGATTCTGTTTCGGCTGCTTGCCGCATGGCCAACAATGTTTCGTAATAAAGTTGTTCATGTTCATCGGCTGATTTTTGATCTTTTAATCTGGGAAGCTCTACGCCAAAATGGTCCTCAAATTCTTTTAACATCTGATAATATCCCGGCGAACAGAACTTATGTCCGGCCCCATGAGAGCCTTTGCCCTCGATACCGTATTTCCAGCCCTTAACCGTCTTATATACAATGGCAGTCGGCTGGTTATTTATCCCTCTCTTGGCGATCTGCTGCGCCCGGATCACCATTTCAAAATCGAACCCGTCGGGCACCCATATTACATTCCAGTCATGGAGATAGAAATACTCTATGGGGTCCCATTGTACATAATCGCCAGGTACGCTTCCATTGTGGCAAACATTATCCGAATCTATCGAAGCCTGGTTCCAGTCTATATGCATGATAATATTATTTAATTGGCCTGTGGCCGCAATCGCGACTCCTTCCGCCACGCGTCCGGGGGTCATTCCGCCCTCGCCTTCGACGATATGAATCTTAGGGGCGTTCTTGCCATATCTATCCAGCGCGCCCAGCGCCAGACCAATTGACGCGGGCACTCCAACTCCGGATGGTCCGGTAGCTATCTTTATGAAAGGCGTCATGGGCGTAGGATGGCCGTCAAGCGGTTTGGCTTTGAATTTCTTAAACAGGGGCGTATCCTGCACCGGGTTCCTGCGAAAACCGAGCATGTCCTCAAGCCGCATTTGCTTTGCCGGTTCAGGAAGAAGCTCCGGCTTGCTTATCCTGACCATTTCATTGCGGCTGGCCCACATCGCGTATAATCCCAATGCCTTATGCCCAGCGGCGTAGCTGAACAGATCCGCGCCGGGCTGGTCAGGATTGCTAATATCATAATCCATCGTTTCGATAATCGCCGAAGCTACCATGTGCCCGCTTGATACCGAACCGCCCGGATGGCCGGAGGACGCGAAATTAAATAGTACCCCGCATAATGTCCTATACCAAAGATCGAATTTGTTTAATGCCTCTATTGTCTCTTTTGATACCGGATTTGGCAGATCGGGGAAATCGGTTATATCTATATAGGTCCCTCTGCGAACTCCAAATTCTAATTTTTTCCCTTTTATTTTAATCCCAGACATTGGTCCTCCGTATTTGTTATTGAGATTTCATATCCCGCTATAATACACATTAAGCCATAGCAGTCAAGCACCATTTTTCACAAGCTTGAACCTGTTTATCGATCCATTTAAAAGAAGGTTTTTATGCATCAGGATGGAGCTTGCGACATCCTGACGGCGATAAAAGCGGGCTATATCTCTTCGAATTGCGCCGTAAAATGCCTCAGATATTTGGGTTCATAAGTGATTCTCAAACCCCGAACCATTTCCTTCTTTTCCGCGATCCTCGAAAATATGGATGCCGTATACCGGAAATGGGATTCAGTATAAACTCTTCGAGGAACCGCCAGGCGAACCAATTCCAAAGGCGGAAAATCTTCATCCCCATTATCATTCTTTTTCCCGAACATAACGCCGCCAATCTCCACAGAACGAACACATCCTTCACGATACAAAGCAATTGTCAAAGCCCACGCCGGATAATGCTTGCGAGGAATTTCCGGCAAAAATGATTTGGCGTCAACAAACACCGCGTGCCCGCCGGTCGGAGTAATAATCGGTATCCCGGCTTGAATCAGGAGATCGCCAAAGCCTCTGACCTGCCCGATCCGATGCTTCAGATATTCTTCTTCCAACGCTTCCTCCATACCGCGGGCGATCACCTCAAGGTCTCTTCCCGCAAGCCCTCCATAAGTTCTGTAACCTTCTACCAGAATCATGGCGTTGGTCAATTTCTCATTGAGATCATCGCTGTTAGTGCCGATGAACCCGCCGATATTTGAGAGGCCGTCTTTTTTAGCGGACATCGTACAGCCATCGGTATAGGAAAAAATCTCCCTGGCAATTTCCTTGACCGAACGGTTGGCTTGCCCCTTTTCGCGGGTTTTTATAAAATAGCTGTTCTCCGCGTACCTGCAGGCATCGATAATAAAGGAAATCCCGTGAGAGCGAAGCACCTCTGAAGTCTTCTTGATGTTTTCCAGCGATACGGGCTGGCCGCCGCCGGAATTATTTGTGATTGTAAGCATTCCCAACGGAATCTTTTCAGGGCCGTGTTTTTTTATAAAATCCTCGAGTTTATCGGTATCTATATTGCCCTTGAACGGGTGATTCGATTGCGGGTCTTTGCCCTCCTCAATTACAAGGTCAACCGCTTCGGCGCCGGCATATTCCACATTAGCCCGCGTTGTATCGAAATGCGTGTTGGATGGTATTTTGTCTCCAGCCTTTATCAGAATCGAAAAAAGCAGGTGTTCCGCCGCCCTTCCCTGATGGGTCGGGATAATATGCTTAAAGCCGGTGATCGATTTTATTGTCTCTTCAAAGTGAAAATAGTTCTTACATCCGGCGTACGATTCATCGCCGGTAAGGAGCCCGCTCCATTGGTTGTCCGACATGGCCGATGTTCCGGAATCAGTCAAAAAATCTATATAAATGTCCTCCGCCCTCAGATTGAAGACATTGAATTTTGCCTGGTTTATTTTCAGTTCTCTTTCGTTTTTCGAAATCCGCCTAATCTGCTCTATTGATTTTATGCGGTATGGTTCAGTTGGAAACTCTATCATCAAATGCCTCTATTCTGTTCCTCTTAAAAAATATCCTTCCAAACTTT
>CAZKYQ010000083.1:0-11791 GCA_964556975.1 uncultured Ignavibacteria bacterium | reverse complement strand
ATAAACATAAAGGATACTCATCTTGATTTAAACCGGCTGGGATATTTGGGCCGAAACGATGAAAAAGGCGGCTGGTTATGGATACAGTATCGCACTAATGATGATTGGTGGATTTTCCGCAACAGCTGGAACAACTTCAATATGTACGCCGATTGGAATTACGAGGGTTATAACATAAACAAAGGCTCAAATTTCAATACTCATGTCGAATTCATAAATAACTGGACTCTCGGCGCAGGTTTCAATGTGCAAAGAGGCGAATACGATGACCTCGAAACCCGCGGCAACGGCATCTGGGATCGACCCGACTCCTGGAGCTGGTGGGCATCGCTGAATACCGACGAGCGCAAGAAAATATCATTTAACCTCAATCCTGGCAGCGGAAAATCACACTATGGATACTGGTGGGCCAACTGGATCAGCATGGAGTACCGCCCGGTGAGCAATATGGAATTTACTATTGGAACTAATTACATCCGAGGCTTCAATCAAACCGTATGGATAGAAAATGTCGAAGATACTACGGTTTTCGCTGAGATGAACCAGGACGAGCTTGAGTTAAGGTTGTCGGCAAGCATAATGCTGACCCGCGATCTATCTATTCAACTATCCGGGCAGGGATATATATCGGGCATAGATTACGTAAACTACCAACGTTACCTGGGCGGAGAAAACTACGATCCTTACACGATTGACGAAGAGGATTTCAACTATGCTGCCTTGAACTCAACATTTGTTCTGCGCTGGGAATATATTCCCGGAAGCACGATTTACGCTGTCTGGACAAGAGCTATGTCGGAGTCCGATGACTCTCTAAATGATCTCGATTTCTCCCGCGATTTAAAACGCCTGTTCTCCGGTGATTCTGAAAACGTATTTCTGGCAAAGGCCAGCTACTGGTGGAGTTTGTAAATTAAGCAAAAGTACTACTAAAAAGGCGAAGCATTGAAACCGGCTTCACCAAAAAGCCATAAAGTGTAAAATAAGTCGTTGCGCCAATAAAAAATGGAGCCGAGGGGGGTCGAACCCCTGACCTCCTGAATGCCATTCAGGCGTTCTCCCAACTGAACTACGGCCCCAAAAAATTTGCCGGAAACGTCCCGGCGTTATCTTCGCTCATTCAAAACCGGCGATAAACTTACAATTTTATCGTCAGAAAAACGCGCGACTTTGAGAATATATCTTGCTGTTTCGGCAAGTCAAGATATTTCGCCGAATAATCGTATCGGAATCGGCTTGTCAAATAGTATTACCTGCAGTCATTACAACGACCGTAAAACTCCAGCCTATAATCCTCAACTTCCATTTTTTTGCCGCTAATTACGACGCCGGATGTGGAAACTGCCAGCGGTTCGTCAATATCCATGACCTTGCCGCATACCTTGCAAGTGAAGTGCTGGTGATTTACGGCGCTGGCTTCAAAACGCGAAAAACTTTTCCCGAAGGAAAGTTCTCTCACAAGTCCCAGTTCTTTTAAAAGCCGCAGATTACGATATACCGTGCCGAATGAAATATGCGGCAGGCGTTTACGAACCGAATGATAAATTTCATCCGCATTTGGATGATCTTTAGTTTTGCTAAGCTCATCAAGCACTATCTCGCGCTGACGAGTCATTCGATAACCTTGCTCTTTGATCTTTTGATTCAAAAATTTGACGTTTTTATTCATTCTGCACCACCCTTCTTTAAACTACCACTACACTCCATAATAATAGTGTTTGTGAAATAAATGTCAAGGATAAAATCATTATAACAATTATTATCTTTATGGGGAAACATAGGGCTAAAATGCCCATGTTTCGCAAGTTGTTTTATTACATAGGATTAATTATATTTTGGAAAACCGTAATTATTCCTATATGATCGCCTGCAAGATCCGCAAATCTTAGGTAAGTGTCCGGGAATAGGCCCAATTGTAATGTCAAGATCAAAGCGATAAGCAAAGCAACCAGTATTGTCGGAGAATAAACAACTTGAGCATGTCCCCGCTCGGCCGGTTTCATATACAGTGTTACAACCACATTTATATAATACCAGACTGAAATCAGACTATTTAACACGCCAATTATTACGAGCCAATAAAAGCCGGAATTTAATGCCGCCGAGAAAATCTTATATTTTCCTATAAATCCTGCTGTTGCCGGTATGCCGGCAAGGGCGAACATAAATACTGCCATAGCGAATCCCGCTAACGGGTACCTAAATCCGAACCCGGAGAAATTACTTATATTTTCAAGTTTTTCTTCTTTTCCGGCAAAAAGGACAATAACTCCAAACGCTCCAATATTGATTATTGTATAAACCAATAAATAAAACATGGCGGCCGATATCCCTGCCTTCCCTCCTACTGTTAATGCTATCAAAACATATCCGGCATGAGCTATCGAAGAATAGGCGAGCATGCGTTTAATATTCTTCTGCGATAACGCGAGAACATTTCCCCAAGTCATGGTCACAACGCACAGGACCCATAAGACGGTTGTGAAATTATCATTGAGAACGGGAGCGAAAACCGAGATAATTCTAAACAACGCGGCAAACCCAGCGGCCTTTGGGCCGGCTGACATGAAGGCGGTAACTGGAGCGGGAGCGCCCTCATAAACATCCGGCACCCATAAGTGAAATGGCGCGATCGCCACCTTAAAACCAAGTCCGATTAAGATAAAGGCCATACCAGCCAATGAGAGAATAGCGCTATACCCCGACCCAAAACTAAATCTCGCGGAAATATCTATGAGGTTCGTGCTGCCGTAAGCTCCGAATATTAGGGCTATTCCATAAAGGAAAAAACCAGACGCGAAAGCCCCTAAAAGGAAATATTTCATAGAGGCCTCGCGAGACCTTAGCCTTTTTTGATATATTCCGGCCAGCACATACAAAGGAATACTCATTACTTCAAGTCCGAGGAAAATCGTAATAAGATCGGTTGTGGACGCCATTACCATCATGCCAAAAGTGGCAAAGAAAATGAGTACGTAATACTCGCCTATTCCCTTTAGCTCCCGCCCTACATAAGTGGAAGAAATAAATATTGTAAGTAAAGTCCCCAGGCAGAATATTATCTTAAAAAAGAAACTAATGCGGTCGCTTATTACAATTCCCTGAAAACTAACATCGGTGATCGAGAACCCGCGAAAAGTCATACCCAGGGCTATCATAATTCCTATGAAACTGATAGCGGTCAGAATAGCGTTGCGGTTCTTTTTAAGGAAAAGTCCCGCGATAAGGAGAACGAACCCCGTTGTTAGAACCGTTATTTCAGGAGAAATTATTGACCAGTTGAATCCCATTCAGACCTGCCGGTTTTATCAGTTGATTTCTCAACATCGTCCGATAATAAATCGGGGTGATTCTTTGAGGTTTCATCAACCGTATTTTTCGATTTGACTAATTCAATTACCTTATTAACCGTTGGCTCTATTTTTTCTATAAACGGTTTGGGATAGATCCCTATCCAGAAAATCATTATGATCAATGGAACGGCCAAAACTATTTCGCGCCAGTTCAAATCAATAAGTTTTTTATTTTCATCTTTATCGCACTTTCCAAAGAACACTCTTTGGACCATCCACAACATATATACCGCCGCCAACACTATCCCGGCGGTACCGATAGCCGCATAAACCGGATTAGCCTTAAATGTTCCAAGAAGAATTAAAAATTCTCCAACGAATCCGTTGGTGCCCGGCAATCCGATAGAAGCTAAAGTCACAATAAGAAATATCGTGGCATATAACGGCATCACATGGGCGATCCCGCCGAAATCAGATATTAAACGGGTATGCCTTCTTTCGTAGATCATTCCGACTAAAAGAAACAGCGCGCCAGTAACTACTCCGTGATTGGCCATCTGGAGTATAGACCCGGTAACGCCCTGGGTATTAAGAGCGAACATTCCCAGCATAACAAAACCCAAATGCGCGATAGAGGAATACGCTACAAGCGATTTAACGTCCTTCTGTACCATGGCAATTAACGCGCCGTATATTATTCCGATTAAAGCCAAAATTGAAATTAACGGAATGAACTGAATTGAAGCGTCGGGAAAAAGAGGCAGGCAGAACCGCAAGAATCCATACGTTCCCATTTTCAGAAGCACACCCGCAAGAATTACCGACCCTGCTGTAGGAGCTTCAACATGAGCGTCCGGCAACCACGTGTGAAACGGAAACAACGGAACCTTTATAGCGAAAGCCAACGCGAAAGCCAAAAAGAGCCAGACCTGAAGATCGGGGGCAATTTGCATATTTATGATCGTCATCAAATCTGTCGTCCTCAAACTCGGTTCCGGAGATGACAAAATATACAGCATAATTATCGCCACTAACATCAAGAGCGATCCGAACATCGTAAACAGCACAAATTTCAGCGCCGCGTAAATTTTCCTTCCTCCGCCCCAAATGCCAATCAGGAAATACATCGGGACGAGCATAACTTCCCAGAACAGATAGAATAAAAACAGATCCGTGGCCAGGAACACGCCGAGCATCCCCGTTTGCAAAAAGAGCATCGATATCATAAACCCTTTGACATTTTCGGTAATCGAAGTCCAGGTGGAGGCGATCGCGATAGCGGTCAGGAAAGGCGTAAGCGCAACCAGCAGAATTGAAATACCGTCAACGCCAAGACTATAGGTTACGCCAAGAGATTTTATCCAGACGAATGGCCCCTCGACAAACTGCATATTGGTATTCGCGCCCTCAAATTTGCAAAACAAAATGATCGTAAGAACAAAATCAATAAGAGCCGTTATCAAGGCTGTCCAGCGAACGGCATTATTCCGGTCTTTGCCTAATAATAAAATTATCAGCGACCCCAATAACGGCAGGAATACAATCCAGGATAATATCGGCCAGCCTATCATTTTGCTCCTCCGGAGGCGACCAGCCTTAAGCCGATCCTTCCCGGTTTTCTTATAACCGCGTTCGCCGCAATATCAATCGCACGCCACATCCAATACGGCATCCATCGGCACAATAGATAATAGACCAGTAAAATTGATAATCCTCTATTAATAAATTTGCCGACAGACTCGACCTTGAAACCATTATTTTCAAAAATGTTACTTAACATCTCCTCATCAAAAGAATGCAAGTGAGCGTTTATAGGGGTTTTCTTATTGCAATGAATGCACAGGTAGTAAACGATATTCTCTTTGTAAGGCGTGGAGACAAAAACAACGCCCTTTTCCTTTATTATCCTGCGAAGTTCAACCGCGGCCAATTCCGGGTCCTCAAAATGCTCATAAACGTCGTTTGATGTCGCGCCATGAAATGCTCCGCTCTTAAATGGGAGCTTATATAAATCGGCGACTACATAGGAGCCCTTGCGCTGCTTATCAAAACGGTCCCGAATACCCTTAAGGTTTTTTATAGAAAGATCAACCGCGCATACATTTACATCTTTGTCTAAATAAATTCTTGATACCCAGCCCATACCGGAACCGGCGTCCAATATTAATTCTCCCTGCTTAAACTTCACGGCACGATCCAGGAACTGCATCCGCCGCCTTTCCTCTTCCCTGATGGCGGGGTTCTCAACGTCAAAATAGTCAAACTCTTCCCCGTCGGTTTTGTAATGCTCGATATGGTCTGCTAATTTTTTTTTCACTTCCATCATATCGCCTATCTGAACATCACATAGCCCAGGAGCATTATCACCCCAATTGTAAACATCAAAGCATAATTTCGCACATAGCCGGTATGCATAAGCCTTGCTTTCGATGAAATCCAGCCTATCATTCGGGCTGACCCGTTCGCGATTCCGTCAACGCCCCGAAGGTCCGTTATTTTCCAGAAAAACAAACCCAGTGTAATCAAAGGCTGAACAACAGCAGCATTATAAAACTCATCAACATAGTATTTATTAAGCAACAAATTATATATGCCGGGGAACCTCGCCGCCAGTTTTTTCGGTCTTTCAGGATTTGTGATATAGAACATATAGGCCGTCAGTATCCCAAATCCCGCCGCAACAACGGAGCTAATCATCAAAATATACTCAAGACTTAAAGAATGATGTATAATCTCAACTTCGCCATGCCCACCGGGAAAAACGGGGCTTAAGAAATTCTCAAACCAAGCGCCCCCAGCCAACGCGTGAGGCAAGCCAATATAGCCTCCGATAATCGCTAATCCCGCGAGTATCATAAGAGGTACGGTCATCGATTTGGGCGATTCGTGCGCATGGCTTTCAACTTCGGGATCCATCCGCGATTTTCCATAGAATGTCAAAAAGATCAGCCTGAACATATAGAAAGCAGTCAGGACCGCCGCCAATAGGCCGACCGCCCAAAGAATCGGATGGCCGCGCTCAGACGTAAAAGCCTTGAAAAGGATTTCATCTTTAGAAAAAAAACCTGAAAATAGCGGAACGCCTGAAATAGCCAGAGTCCCGATAAACATCGTTATGAATGTATGGGGCATGTATTTCTTGAGGCCGCCCATTTTTTGCATATTTAACTCGCCAGATAAAGCGTGCATGACCGAACCCGCGCCCATGAACAAAAGCGCTTTGAAAAACGCGTGTGTCATCAGATGAAAAATACCGGAAGCAAACGATCCAACTCCGCAGGCAAGGAACATATAGCCGAGCTGGCTTACAGTCGAATAAGCCAAAACCCGTTTTATATCGTTTTGGACAAGTCCGATTGTCGCGGCGAATAAGGCGGTCGCCGCCCCAATAATCGCGATGACAATCATGGTGGCCGGCGCGAGAACAAACAAGGCGGAAAGCCTGGATACCATATAAACTCCAGCCGTAACCATTGTAGCCGCATGGATAAGAGCGGATACAGGCGTTGGACCTTCCATTGCGTCCGGAAGCCAAACATAAAGGGGAATCTGCGCCGATTTTCCAGTCGCTCCCAAAAATAATAATAAGGTTATCAGCGTAATAATACCGCCGGCGGCGAAAACCTCGGGCGCAAGATGGCTAATTTCGGTAAGGCTGATTGTCGGATTACCAAACGCGTAAAACGTCCAGAAAAGAAGCATTATTCCCAGGGCAAACCCGAAATCACCGATCCGGTTTACAATGAACGCTTTCTTACCCGCATTAGATGCCGAATCCTTATGAAACCAGAACCCGATCAGGAGGTAACTGCATAGGCCAACACCTTCCCAGCCAAGATACAACAAAAGCAGATTGTCGCCCATTACAAGGGCAAGCATGGCGAAAGTGAATAGATTCAAATAAGAGAAATATCGGCTTACTCCTCCGTCGCCGTGCATATAGCCGGTAGAATAAACATGAATCAAGAACCCAACACCGGTTACTACAAGCATCATTACGGCAGAAAGCGGATCATAGAGAAACGAAAAGGCCGCGTTGAATGACCCCGAAACAACCCACTCAAACCATGTTGCATGAATCGACCGGGCGCTGGCGGGCAATTGAATTAACAGGAAAAACGCCCATGTTGACAAAATAAATGAAACAAATATAGCAAGCGACGCTAAAATCCCGCTTAATTTCTCAGGCAGTTTTTTGTTTAAAATCCCATTGATCAAAAAACCGACAAGCGGAAACAACGGCACAAGCTTAACTATTAATTTAATTTGATCTTCCAACATCGATCACCATTTCATAATGTTAACATCGTCGACATTAATCGATTTTTTCGCCCTAAAAATAGAAATAATAATCGCCAGGCCAACTGCGGCTTCCGCGGCGGCGACAGTCATAACCAAAAGAACAAACACCTGGCCGCTCCCAATTGAAGTTTGTAATATGTCGGGAATTTTATTGGCCGGCATTGCTTTTAAAAATTCCGCAAGTATGTTCTTAATATTGCTCGAAAAAGCTACAATCGAAAGATTGACAGCGTTCAACATAAGCTCAATAGACATAAAAATAACGATTGCGTTGCGCGATCTTAATACGCCCCACACTCCGATACTAAAGAGAACGGCGGAGAGAATGATGTAATACTCTAATGGAGCCATCAGCCTTCCTCTCCTTCATCTTCGGAATCTTGTTTTCTTCGGGATATAATCAAAGCGCCAATGATCGCCGACAGAAGCAAAATAGATGTTACCTCAAAGGGATAGGCGAATTTCAGGAAAAGGGTCTTGGCCACAGATTCGGCGGACATGTAATTATCAAACTCAGTAATATTAGAATCAGTCGTAACTTCGGCGGATTGTACGTTGGTTGGAGCCTCCGGGTAATCGGTCATTGCCCATCCGATTATAAAAACAGCCTGAACCATAATCAGAAGCGCAAAGGCTAATCCAAGATACTTTTGAAACACGCGCTTGTCATAACCGAACTCATCATCGCGCAAATTAAGAAGCATTATTACAAATATAACGAGGACCATAATCGCCCCGGCATATACAATTACCTGCATGGCGGCGATAAACAGCGCGCCCAGCGTTGCGAACAGCCCGGCAATACAGCACATAACCAGTACCAGATAAATAGCGGATGCCAATGGGCTTTTGCGAGTTACAACCATAACGGCGGCGAAAACGGAAATCAGAGCGATGACAAAGAACAAAGTCATTTCGCCATCACGCTTTCATCAGCATTGCTGTTTATTAGAATTAACATCATTTTAATTTACTTTATTAGTACCATTAGTTTAATGTCCTATCGGTTTGGCAGGTTTTTTAAACTGATGCCTTTCTGTTCTGATAAGGGGCTTTATATTTTTTGCCACCCTGTTTTTTTCGATTTTGTCATAATTTTTTAACAGCATCTCTTTTGTATAAATAAAGTCATCCCGCTCGTAAGCCGAAAATTCAAACTCATGCCCTAAGAATATGGCTTCTTCAGGGCAAGCTTCCTCGCACATTCCGCAGAATATACATCGCAGCGTATTAATTTCATAGATTTTAGCGTAACGGATGCCATCGGACGTTTCAGCGGGTTCCATATAAATGCAATCAACGGGGCAGGCAGCGGCACAAAGCCCGCAGCAAACGCACCGTTCCGAATCATCGTCATATCTGGTTAGATAATGCAGTCCGCGATACCTGTCTTCGAATGTGGGCCTTGTTTTAGGATACTGTTCGGTAACAGGTTTCCTGAATAGATACCTGAAAGTGATTGATAATCCTTTTGGTATCGCCCACAAAACCGATTTTAACGCTTGAAACATAATTTCCAACTATCGCCTTACCAAACCACTATCAATGCTGAAATGAGTATATTTACAATTCCTATTGGGAACAGAACAAGCCAGCCAAACCTCATCAACTGATCATATCTCAGCCGCGGCAATGTTCCCCTTATCCAGATAAAAACGAACATGAACGCTATTACCTTAATAATAAACCACAAAACAGGCGGTAAAAACGGCCCGTTCCAGCCGCCGAAAAAGACGCTTGCCGCTATTGCCGATACCGTGATCATATTCGCGTATTCACCGAGAAAGAATATCCCGAACCTCATACCGGAGTACTCAGTGTGATAACCGGCGACAAGCTCTGACTCCGCTTCGGGAAGATCGAACGGATTTCTATTTGTTTCAGCAAGCGCCGATATGAAGTATATAAAAAACGCTATCGGCTGTTTGAAGAAGTACCAGTTTAATATCGATCCTGATTGCTGTCTGACAATCTCTGAAATGGAAAATGTCTGGCTTAATAGTAAAACAGCCACCAGACCGAGGCCTAATGAAACCTCGTAGCTAATCATCTGGGCAGTAGAGCGAAGCCCGCCGATAAGCGAGTATTTCGAATTGGATGACCAGCCTGCCAGGACAACTCCGTAAATTCCCAGCGAAGTTACCGCGAAAATATATAATATGCCGATATTCAGGTCCGAAATTAAAAGTTCGATCTGCCTGCCGCCTATGGAAACCCAATCCCCTATGGGAATCACCGCGATAGCCATGCAGGCGGTGACAAATGAGATCATCGGCGCAAGTATAAAAAAGAATTTGTTGGCCATTCCCGGGATAAATGTTTCTTTCATAATCATTTTAATGGCATCGGCAATTGGCTGTAGCAAACCGAAAGGACCGGCCATATTCGGGCCGATTCTGTGCTGAATATGCGCTACGACTTTTCGTTCCATATAGGTTGAATAGGCCACGCCCGTCATCAATGCCGCAAAGACGACGATAACTTTCAGAGCCATTATTATAATTTCAATAAACATCAGGTCTTTCTCACCGAAACAAATGTAGTTTTTTCGCCAAGCTTCATCAGCCTGTTTACTGGATTATCATCAAATGAATTCAGAATCAGGATTTCGCCTTCGTTGACATGGACTGTAATTTCAATAGCTACATTGATGGCTGTTTCATCATTGCCAATTCTCACAACTTGCCCATCTTCCAGGCTTTCTTTTTCAGCATCCTTTGGATGTATCCGCGCGATCTGCCTTCCATCGATGTTCATCAGGTTTTCGGATTTTTGCGTTATCCACCCATCATGAAGCGCTGATGATGCATAGTTTGAAATATAAGGCAAATCCGCACCCGCCTTAGGCGGTACCACGGGCGTTGATTCTCCGGGGTTGTAACTGTTTCTGTCTTTGTGTTGAAGTATTAGACCTTGCTCAGGTACTTTAGTCAAGCCAATCATACCGCTAATATTGTTTTCAACTTCCGCGAGTATTTGCGAATCGCTTTGCCAGATTGTTCCGAGACCAAGCAGGTCGGAGAATTCTCCAAGAATAGACCATACGGGACGCAAGCTAAAGTAAGGGTTTACAGGCCCTTCTTCGAAACGCTGCAGCCGGCCTTCCATGTTTACGAAACTCCCACCATAATTCGAAGGTAAAGCCTGAGGAAAAACCAGAGTCGCAATTTCCGTTGCTGAATTCATAAACGGAGATACTACAACAAACAGCTCAAGTTTTTTTAAAGTATCATGAACGTATTTCCTGTCAGGAAACTCTTCGATGGGATTTGATCCGAACGCAAATAACACCTTTACTTCTCTGGAATTTATTTTTTCTAAAATATCTTTGAAAGAGCGTCCGGGACCGCCCAATAATCCGAAACGCGCAACCCCAAGAAAATTGCCGCCCGGAGGAATAATAGATAATTTGGCATTGCATACTTTCTTGAGCTTAACAAGTGATGATATAAATCCATTTCTGTCAGGGTGATTAAATAATTCGCGCCCGGCTATGATATGAATTTTCTGCGAGGATTTAATATCACTCTCAAGTCTTGTTAAAGCGTCAAGATCAGTCTTTATAGATTCCGGTATTGAGAAAGATGAGTTTGAAAAGTGGGCGAGGGAAATGTTGCCATCGTCGGTCCGTGAGGAAACTGTCACGAAGCTGGACAAGCGCATGATTCAGAAGCATTTTGAGGAAACGGGTGAAATCCCCGGAGGATGTAAAGTACGTCTCGGGGGAGAAAGGTATTGGATTGAAGACGTGAAACTTGAGGAATACATGAAACCAAAACAAATTGAAGGAGGAGTACAGGCATGAATGACAGTGCGGTTGCAGTAGTACGAGAAGTACCAACAGGACTTGCGAGAGCGAGCGTCTCGGAAGTCATTGCTCAGATTAGAGACGTGCAGGAGGTGATGAATCAGGCGATGAAAACGGATGAGCATTACGGAACGATCCCGGGCACAAACAAACCCACGCTTTACAAAGCTGGAGCAGAAAAACTCTGCGTTTTGTTTAGGTTAGCCCCTGACTATACGCTAGAAGAGAGAGCACTTGGAGGGGAACACATAGAGGTCGTAGCGACCTGCAAACTCACACATATCTCAGCTGGCATACAGGTAGGATCGGCGATTGGCTCATGTTCCACGATGGAGTCGAAATACCGATGGAGAAACGCCATCCCCAAACGCCCCGCTTGCGGCCTCAG
>CAZKYQ010000082.1:0-11807 GCA_964556975.1 uncultured Ignavibacteria bacterium | reverse complement strand
CTTTATTATAGGAGGTATGTCCAGACTTTTCAAGAAAAAGGCCGGACAGTAGTGACGGTTTATATTAATCAAATTTATCTATATATCCGATCGGGATTGCCTGGTTCCATTCGGAACCTGCAAATGACAATTGCGCGGTCCGTATAAATCGGACCGCGATGCGCTATTTTCATAGCGCATCAATTTCAATTGTCATTTGCACATCCCGTAACCAAGACATGCTTCATCGAAGAAAGCTTAGAATAACGCTATTTGGATACAAAACATACAATCCCATTAGTTAATATGCGGCGTGGTTACGGGATGAGGCAATCCCGATCTGCACATATTAGCAGATAAAAGTTGACCGATATGCGAGGTTTTAGTATAATGGGCTATGCGATATCTGATAAGTATTGTGATTGTGCTGACTATGGCAGGTAGTGGGTTTGGCCAGGATATTGTTCCTGATTCTACGGATACAATATACGCTCCATTGGATAGCCTTGATGCGGGTATTGATTTAGCATTGCAGGCGCTGAAGATGAATCGTGGCGATCTGACTTTTCGGGGCGATTATTTGGAGCCGGATGAGTATAGATTGCCGGTTATCGATTATTATATAAAAAGGCCATTTTCACTATTAAAAAAAGCGCAATTATCACTTCTTTTTGAAAATGTAAATGTTACAGGATTTGGGGAGTTTGCGCCTGATATATTTGGAGCAAGACAATATTCGGTTCTTAATGAACATATGCCGGAGTTTCAGGACCTCAAAAAGATTATAAATTCGGGGAAATTTAAAAAATGTTTTTCCAGTAAATCTGATATTTTAATAAATTTTATACTGGAGTTTATTGAAAAGGTGGACATTAAAAATTCTACTATTCTATCCGGTTATACTCGGGCCGAACTCGATTCACTGGAAGAGGGTTTTACACTTCTTCTGGAAGAGAATGTAGAAGATGAATTTCTTTCAGTAGTTGAACTTGACAGCCTTGAACAATACGAAGAAAGCTGGGCTGAAAAGCTTACAATCTTGAGCAGGAACTGTATAGGAAGAAGATATATTTCGAGAGAAGTAATGAGACTATTTGGAATTGGCGAAAATCTA
This sequence comes from uncultured Ignavibacteria bacterium, assembly GCA_964556975.1. Taxonomy (GTDB): domain Bacteria; phylum Zixibacteria; class MSB-5A5; order UBA10806; family UBA10806. The sequence goes on along the minus strand of CAZKYQ010000082.1, from coordinate 10,714 downwards.
CTTGATAAAATGGATTTCCGATGCAATTACACCAAATGGGAGACCGATTTCGGCCAGATAATCATCGGTGACACCACCGACAACCATTATGAAGGCGACCTCTTTATAGTTATCGATCCCGGAGGCAATGACACCTACGATATCGAGTTCGAGGGTACCGGCCACCATACCTATATTATAGATTTTACCGGTGATGATACTTATAACATGCCCAAGAATAGAGTCAGCCCTTATTTCTTTGGATCGAATATGATTATTGATTATGACGGCGATGATCTCTACAATGCCGGGTCGTGGACGCTTGGCGCAGGGCTGTTTGGCATTGGCGTTCTCTGGGATATGAAAGGCAACGACCGCTATTACGGCGATACTTTCACTATGGGCGCCGGATGTTTCGGCGTTGGTATCTTGCGCGATGACGAGGGCAACGACAGCTATCAGGCGGCGTTGTTCTCGCAGGGGTTCGGTTTTGTCAACGGTATCGGCGTACTTATCGATAATTCCGGCAACGACAACTATTTCGCGGGCGGCAAGTATAAGGATTTCATTCGATATGAAGATCATTATCTTTCATTATCGCAAGGCTTTGGTTATGGCCTCCGTCCAAAGATGTCCGGCGGGATCGGTATGCTTATAGATAAATCCGGCAACGATGTTTATGTCTCCGATATTTTTGGGCAGGGAGCGTCCTATTGGTACAGCTTGGGAATGTTGGCAGATGGCGGGGGGAATGACCAATATTTATCGTTCCAATACGCTCAGGGCAATGGCACTCACATGTCTCTTGGGATTTTATACGATGTTGCCGGTAATGATGTTTATTCCGCTAAAGGCGTTTCTCAGGGCTGCGGCCATGACCGGGCTGCCGGTTTCTTAATTGATCTCGATGGTGATGACAATTACAACGCCTACGATCTTTGCCAGGGGGCGGGTTCCGCAAACGGTTTTGGAATGATCGCCGATATCAGAGGAAAAGACGTTTATATAGTCAGGTCCGATAAGAATACCCAGGGCTACGGCAACCCCCGCCGTGATTATGGCTCAATCGGCATTTTCCTCGATTTAGCCGGCGAGGATGGCTATTCGGGCGGACTCGGACGTGATAATCACTGGTGGACATATTCAAAATGGGGAGTGGGCATAGATAAATGAGGCGAGTATTCGTTTTAATCCTATTGCTTACAACCCAGGCTTTTGGGCAGACCGAGGGCGATTCATTATATCAAGTGATAGACTCATTATTCAAATTCGCGACGACAAAAATTATCCATTATCAGGATCAGGTTAAACCATCGAAAGAAGCTCTTGGCGAAATGGGAGAACCGGCGATGCCATATTTGGTCGATAAGATGGACACGCAGGATGCCCGCACTATGCATGCGCTTGTAGATATATTCAAAATTATAAAAACACCCGCCGTGCCATATATCGTCAAGGCTATCGCCGATGATGACCCGTATAAACGGCGGTTAGCGGTGCGAGCTCTCGGAGACATGAAAGATTCGACTGCTGTAGAGGGGCTTTTAGAATATGTTGACGATTCCGATTTCAGAATCAGAGCGGGGATTTTGCGCGCGCTGGGGAAAATCGGAGACAAACGAGGCGTTGGGCCATCGGTCAAAGCTTTTAATGATGATGATTATCTTGTTAGAACCTCTGCGGCAACATCACTTTCTATGCTGGCCGCTCCCGAAACCATAGATCCATTAATAGGCGCTTTATCGGATGAGTATTACGGCGTACGGTTCAAGGCTGCCGAGGCGTTGTGGAAAATTGGAAAACCGTCAGTAAAGCCTATAACAGAAGCTTTGAAGAATCCGCCGGACAGATCAGTTTTCTATCTGCTAATAGAGATCGCCGGAAATTTGAAAGATAAAAGTTTGATAAAACCGTTGACAGGGATTCTGAAATCAAATGACCCCATCGCGAGAGCGTTCGCGGTCGAGGCCTTGACAACAATAGATAAGAAAAAGGCAGTAAAGATTTTCCGAAAAAAACTAAAAGACGAAGCGCACCCGCTTGTTGTTGGGAAAATCAATGAAGCTTCACTTGATTAGTTATGGACTTTGAAAGACGATTATACGAAGCGTTAAAACATCATAAAAAAAAACACCAAGCGTCAAAACCGAATTTGTTCAAACAGCCCCCTATTGGGTCTATTATGGAAACGGACTTCGGCCCCATCTGGATGGTTGAAACCGTTTATAATGACGGTTATCTACACGGCAGAGTAGAGCTATCGAAACAAATTCCTGAGACGGCTTGCAGATATTTTGACACTAATGGAAATATAAAAAGCAAAGATATAACCCATGCCGCGGTAATTGATACCGAGACAACCGGCCTGGCGGGAGGAACCGGCACCTATCCGTTCATAACAGGCATTGGTTTCTGGAATGAGAATAAGTTCATCGTCAGACAATATATACTCAGGGATTTTTGTGAAGAGCCGGCGCAGCTTCTGGCATTCTCAAATGATCTGAAAAATACAACCTCACTTCTGACTTACAATGGTAAATCGTTTGATATCCCGCTGCTTAAAACCCGCTTTCGAATAAATAGAATGAAGGAGCCATTCGCCGCTCTGCCTCATATAGATCTTTTGCATCCATGTCGACGGATATATAAGAACCACTTTCAGTCTTTTAAACTGTCAAAGTTAGAGGCTATGATTGTCGGATTTGAAAGGTCTGAAGACGTGCCGTCACACCTGATACCGAAAATATATTTCGATTTTCTTCAAAATAGGAACGATGATCTGCTATTGCCAATTTTAAACCACAATCGTGATGATATCGTTAGTCTGTATATATTAGCCCAAGAGACAGCGCGCCGGATTGACCTTGCTTTATCAGGGGCGTCCAATGATGATAATCTATATTTATCGCTTGCCCGGCATAAGTTCTCAATCAAACAATATGAAAATACTCTCTCGATGTTAAAATTCATAAATCCGAAATTCGCTTCCGCCGAAATCAATGATGAGGCTCGGATGTTGAGTGCGCTATCCTGCAAGCGTTTGAGAAACTGGGAAAACGCGTGGGCGATCTGGAACGAAATGCTGAAATCAAACAGGTTTGGAATTTACCCGCATGTTGAGCTCGCCAAGCATCTCGAACATCGCGTAAAAGATTTCGATTCCGCGCTTGAACTTACATTGACCGCTATTCGGGCAACCGAATTAGAAAGAGAATTTATTACAGGAATTGAATTTAAGATCCGCTTGAAAGCACTTAAAAGAAGACAGAGAAGACTCCTTAGTAGAATAAAAAAAGCGCCGGCTGATAATTAACCGGCGCTCAATGATTATAATTAGACTATGGATTTTGCGTAATGACAGGTCCTGATGCTCCGCTTGATTCCTCATCATCGTAAATAAACGGATCGGGATCGTTAAGAACCCCCCAATCATTTCCGATTGCCCAGATAGTGTCCGGATTGGAATTGTGAATCAAATATTGAAAATTGTTTGTAATTGTATTTTCCCCGGCGAAAGTAGAATCATTCATACCCAGATCAGGCGCGCTTGAATCGGCGATCTGGACGCCGTAAATCCAGCAGCTGTCGATAATATTTGCTGTTATTATCGGTCGGCAGGCATCTTTGGTTAGGACTCCAATAGAATCAAGCTTAATTATATTGTCATCTATTGTCGGGATTGTGTTACCGGGCCCCGAAACATTTATGCCGCAATAATTGGATGTAATCCTATTGCCAATAATATTAGTAGCGGACATGAATCCTTGCACCCATACTCCTATTCCGTTCGAATCATTTGTTCTAATCTCAAAATCTTTCAAATTTATTGCCGGTTGCTCTATAGCAAAAACTGCTCCCGGGCGATCATGCGACCCTCCCGATCCCACTACAATCGATGAATCAATTCCTGCTCCAATCAACGTTACTCCCAGGCCTATCACTATCGGGAATATTTCTCCCCCGGCGACATCATAAATGCCGGGGCCAACTTGGATTATTTGGCCTGATTCCGCCACGTTAACCGCGTATGTAATGGTTCGATATGGAGAATATTTTGATCCGGCTCCTGTTGAATCCGAACCTGTAGTATCGACATAAATTCTATCAGGATCTACAAGTATCACCCATGCGGTATCAATTATTGAAACATCATCACTGAGGGTAGCGGTCACGCTTACCGAATCAAAGCTTACCGAATCCTGATAAGGAACTGCGGACGGAGCGGTATAAAGGCCGGAGGAGCCGGATGAATCAATCGTGCCGAAAGTCTGATCGCCGCCCTGAATATTTTCAACCTTCCAGATTGCGGTCAACCGGGATTGATGGCTGTCTGAGGCTGTAAACCGAAGAGTATCGCCAAGATTAACATCCATTCTTGATGGGCTGATATTGATAGTAATTTCAGGCTGGGGATCAGGTTCATAAGGCGCGTCTTCAGCGCATGACGCGATAATTAAAGCCAATGTAAATAATATTAAAAAAAACCTCATTTTTAACTCCTTCCATATTTTAGCTGCTTATTTACAATATATGGATAAATGTCAAATTGACAACAAAAACCGGATCACTTCTTGCCGGATTTTTTTGATTTCCTCGGTTTTTTTTCGGGTTTCTTGCTTTTTTTGGGTTTCTTGTCAGAAGATGTTTTCATTGATTCAATCGCCCCGAGGATATTTTCAAAATACTCAAATGAAAGTTCTTTGTAAAGTGCGTCTTTTTTCGATTTTTCTTCATCCGTTTTCTCTGGAAGAGAATCGATCTTTTTTCTTAATTGTGAAAGTTTTTTCCCGGCGGAAAGCTTCCGGGATTTTTTATCCTGGTATGTGAGAACAAGAGACCAGATAAGTAATGCAACGACCAAAAGTATGGCAAATAACGATATGTATGAAATCGCGCCATTCATAGGATATTTAATACAATCCTTTTCTTTTTGGGGTCAAGCGAATTTTAAACGCTAAAGAACACCCCGCTCAAAACGGGGTGTTTATCCGGCGCGTTGGAGGGTATTTCTGCGCCGGTACCCGATATAAATCAGGTGGGCTGCAAGAATATTAACAGCCTCTAATTCTCTTTTGTTCCATCCCCGCTTTTCTGAAATATAGTTTACAGGTAAAGGGAGGCCGGAAATTAAATTCCGTTTATAATATTTGTGAAATAATTCTTATAAGTTTAATGAACATGATCAATGGCATCTTGGGCCTTCTTGATTTTTTCTTTGAAAAAGCCCTTTACGTCAGCGCTTGCGCCGGGATTGTTTTTAAGGAAAGCCTGCCAGATTTCCACTGCCGCCTTCGGATCATTTTTTTCGGTAAACAATATGGCTCCCAGATTAAAAGAGGCTTGCGGAAGGTTGGGAGCCAATTTCAAAGCTTTTTTAAACAATACCAATGCCTTTTCAAAATCGCCAAGTTGACGATACATGGCCCCGCAATCAACCATCGCTTCCGGACTATTCGGTCTAATCTTAAGCGCCATTTCGTAGTATTTTATTGATTCTTTGGGCTTATTCAAATCAAAGAAATTATTGCCCAAGCTTACTAATAGTTCGAAATTTTCAGGCTCGGATTTAAGGCGCTTTTTATTCGCTGAAACCTGGTTTAAAAGCATAACGGATTGTTGAGACATATCGGCTGATTGTTGCGGCTGTTCCGAAGGAATAGAATTGGCCTCCTGAAACAAATAGATTATGCCGCCAGAACCAAAAATCACAACCAAAGAAAAAATTAAAATCAGCCAGTCTTTTTTCATTACTCCTCCGTTCGCCCGAATATGTTTTCTCGTCAACGGCATGTCAAGCTTATAATGCCAACTAAAACTGGAGCTAATAAACCTAATTGCAATTGGCTGGCGGCCGATTATATTATGATGGCCTGTTTGAAAAAAAGGCAAAGGAGGAGAAGGCGAAAACCGCGCGAATAGTCGAACTGCATGGTCAAAGAGTCAAGCTTGTGGCAGAGGGTGAAATATTTGACGCTGTATTGTCGGGTAAAATAAAATTTACGGCGAGAAAGGCCTCTCCCGTTGCTGTTGGCGATTATGTAAAGTTCAGCCTAAAAAGCGGCGGAATGGCGTCCGTGGAACAAATTTTAGCAAGAAAGTCATTTATATCCAGACCATCGGTTGAAAAAGATAGCCAGCTTCAGATTATCGTTTCCAATGTAGATCGGATTGTAATAGTAGGCTCCGTAGCGCAGCCAAAATTCAATCCGGGGATTATAGAACGGTTTTTAGTAATTGCGTTCAAAGAAAATATTCAGCCTGCGGTTGTGATAAACAAGATCGATATTGAAAATCTGGATTCATTAAAGCCATTTATTGATGCCTGGAGAAAAATCCCCTGTCAGATTTTGCTTACAAGCGCAAAAACGGGTGAGGGCATTGATGGTTTAATTAGTACTATGCAACATGGGACTTCCGTGATTGTCGGCCATTCGGGCGTTGGAAAATCTTCTCTTCTTAACCGCATATCTCCGGTTTTGGATCTAAAAACAAAAGAAATATCAACACACTCGAATAGGGGCGCTCACGCCACAAGCAGAGTATCACTGTACCGCATATTTAAAGACGGATGGGTGGCAGATACTCCCGGCCTGAAGGTATTGGGATTCAGCGATGTTAATAAAAATAATCTGCAGGATTATTTCCCGGAGTTTTTGCAATACAGAGAGGACTGTCGGTTCATGGATTGCAGGCATATTAAGGAGCCAATCTGCGGAATTAAAAAAGCGGTCGAGTCGAAGGATGAGTTAATCTCTCAATTCCGCTATGAAAGTTATAAAAAGATATATCAAAGCCTAAAAGATTAGTTAGCGTTGAACCTGTTATATTGTTATGGGTTGGACTGATATTTTGATGAATTAATATTATTATTCAACAGGAACAAATCTGAAAAAATGATGATTTGAAACCTTTTGAAACACAATGAATTAGAAAAAAGATAGCGAAACCCATGAGGACGGTTTGTAACTTATTGATATAAAATGAGTTGAACGATATTTAGAAAACGCAACAAATTGCCGAAAAAGTCTTGACATGATTTTCATAATTCTTTATCTTGATTCGAGTTAACTGGATGCTTGGCGTCCTGAGTTGGGTTTTAATGCGGTTTTCCGGTCTGAGGGGAGGTTGGTAATTTAATGACTGGGGTTAAAATACGGGATGATGAGTCGTTTGAAAAAGCTTTAAGGCGGTTTACCAAATCATGCGAAAAAGCTGGAATTCTTTCGGACATCAAAAAGCACCAGCATTTTGAAAAACCGTCTGATAGGCGGAAAAGAAAAATGAATGCGGCGCGGCAAAAAAGCCGCCGTTCGGCAAAATTAAATAGAAACTCGATACGTTAAGCGAAGAATTGTTAGGAGAAAAACATGTCGCTTAGCGAAAGAGTTGATTCTGACATAAAAATAGCAATGAAGAAAAGGGACGATGTTCGTCTTGTGGTTCTGCGTATGTTAAAATCTGAGCTTAAGTATAAGAGCATGGACACTGGCGGTGATTTGTCAGATGAGGATGCGATTGCGGTATTAAGTTCAGCCGCCAAAAAACGTTCGGACGCGATTATAGAATATCGCAAAGGAGGAAGGGAAGATTTGGAAAAGCTGGAATCGAAAGAGCTGGCAATTTTAAGAGAATATCTTCCCGAACAGCTGTCCGAAAGCGGCCTTAAGGCCCTTGTCGAAAAGGCGGTTGATGAAACCGGCGCGTCTTCTGTTAATGACCTCGGCATTGTAATGAAAGCTCTTATGCCAAGAGTCCGCGGCAGGGCCGATGGCAAGATGGTAAACAACGTAGTCAGAACTGTTCTTCAAAGCAAATAAATAGGAGGGGATATGAACTGGATTGATTTCTTTATCCTGTTCGTATTGTTTTTGGCGATGTTAAACGGCTATAAACGGGGGATATTTAAAGAGCTATCCACATTCCTCGGCTTGGTTATCGGCGTTGTCGTTGCGGTTACCAATGCGGACTGGCTGGCGTCGCAGCTTGAAGGGAAAGCGAATTTCTCTCCAAGCATTCTTTATGTCCTAAGTTTTATTCTCATGTTTTTTGTCAGCATACTTATTTTGAGAATAATAGGGCGCTTATTCTATAAGCTTGTAAAAATTACTCCGTTAAAAGCGTCCGATAAACTCGGGGGGAGCTTATTCGGAATTGTAAAAGGGCTCGTAGTGCTATCGTTAATATTCTTGCTTTTCATATTTCCCACGCCTTTGAGAAATTTCGATTCGGCTATTCAGGGATCAAAAATGGCAAAACCGATTAGATCGGTTGTTCCATATCTTTATGATCATACCCAATTTCTTCACCCTGAATCCAATACCTTTTTGAGCCAGGTCCAGAAAGGAATACTCCTTTCGAATGCTTCTCTTTATGCCCTTAATCCAAAGGATGCTTTAAAAGACAAGGTGCTTTTGGGTATGACCGATGAGGATGTCAAGACGCTTAATAAGCTAAACCGATATTTCAATAAAACCGGAAACTAAAAAACGAATTCAGAGAACTGCGCTTAAATGAACAGTCATACGCTGAAAGTCTTAGAATATGATAAAATCGTAAGTAAACTTATCGCTCATTGCAGGTCTATACCCGGAAAAAGAAAAGCGGCAGAACTAAAACCGGGAAATGACCCTGAGATTATTAACAGAAATCTCGATCTGGTTTCTGAAATGAATGATATGTTTGAATTCGACGGCGGCCCGCCATCTTTGGATTTTGGCGACCTCTCTATAAAACTGGAAGAGGCATCTTCTTCGGGAAGCATAATAGAACCGAAAGAGCTTTTGGATTTTTCAGCGTTTTTTAAAACTGTGTTCGAATGCCAGAAAATTAAGAAAAAATACGCGCGATTAAAAGAGATGGTTTCCGGTCTCGTTTACCCCGACAGCTCCCATGAAGCAATTATCAAATCAATTGACGAAGACGGAGACGTTAAGGATTCGGCGTCGCCGGAGCTAAGAACTATCAGGCGCGAACTTAACCATGTAAAAACAAAGCTCAATACAAAATTTGAAAAATACCTTCACGATGGCACATCGGCCTATCTTTCGGACAACATATTTACAATCCGCGAAGGCCGCTTTGTTCTTCCGGTGAGGGAAGGAGATAAGGGCCGAGTAAAGGGGATAATCCACGACCGCTCATCATCAAAAGCTACTTTTTTCATCGAACCTGCGGAAACAGTTGAATTAAACAACCGCCACAGAGAACTTGAAATGAGCGAACTGGAAGAGATCAATCGCATCCTCCGAAAATTATCCGAGATGCTTTATTTGGATCTTGACGCGGTTAAAATAGATATTGAAATTCTATCTACTCTTGACTTTATTTCTGGTTGTGCCCGTTTTTCGAGAGAATTAAAATCTACAAGACCGTTATTCTCGAAAGCTCGCCAGTTAAATATCAACAATGGCAGACATCCGATTTTGGCTTTGAACTTCGCGAATTCTCACGATAATAATGTTGTCCCGCTGTCAATCGAAATGTCCAATAGCAACGCCATCCATATAATTACTGGCCCCAATACCGGCGGAAAAACCGTGGCCTTAAAAACGGTTGGCCTACTTTCATTAATGGCGGCCAGCGGTTTGTTTGTACCGGCCGATAGGAATTCAACTTTTATTTTATTCGATGATATTTTCGCCGATGTCGGGGACGAACAATCGATTGACAGTTCCCTGTCAACATACTCATCGCATCTGAGCCATATTAAAACCGCCCTTGAAAATTCAAACGCTGATTCGCTGATACTGCTGGATGAGCTTGGCGCCGGAACTGATCCCGATGAGGGCTCGGCAATTGGACAGGCCATTATAGAACAGCTCTCACAGACCGGTTGTTTTGCCATAGTTACCACGCATCACGGAAAATTGAAAACGCTGACCGACAAAGTTGTCGGCGTGGTCAACGGCTCTATGGAGTTCGACACCGAAAAATTAAGACCGACATATAGATTCCTTTCGGGCGTGCCTGGTTCGTCTTTTGCTGTTCAGATTGCTGAGCGGCTTGGCATGCCGGTCGAGGTTACAGCCCGCGCCGGAGAGCTGATTGATAAAAAAGAGCAGGACCTCACGAAATTAATAGTTGAGCTAAATCGTAAATTGCTCGAATTGAAAAGAGAAGAAGAAACGGCGAGTTCCAGCCGCTTAAAATATGAGTCTCTTGTATTAACCTATGAGCAGAAGCTGGAAACGCTGGAAAAAGATGAAAAAAAGGTTCGCAAGGATCGGCTTAACAAAAAAGAGCAGATGTTAAAAGAAACTCTCAGCGAACTTGACTTGCTTTTAAAAGAAGCTAAAAAGAAATCCTCGGAAAGGACTTCAGTCAGGCGTATACGGCGCAATGTTTCGGGAAAATTGGAAAAGACCAGAGGGGAATTGCAAAGCTTACTGCCATCACCCGAGGGTGAGCCGGCAAGAGGCCTGCCTGGCGAAGATGTTTTTATTGTTGGCGTAAATGCTGGCGGTGAAGTTATTGAGCCTGCCGATTCTTTGGGGCGTGTTCGGGTAAGAGTTGGCAATGTTACGATGTTGACCGATTTGAGCAAATTGATAAAAAGAAGAAAATCTGAAAAGGTGTCTGTATCTTCTGTGAAAACAGATTACTTGCCCGAACCCGGACTCGAGCTTGATATTCGCGGTATGACTTTTGATGAGGCCGAGCCTGCTATAGATAAATATCTTGAAGACGCTGTCAATTCCGGGCTTGAGCGAGTTACGATAATCCACGGTAAAGGTAC
>CAZKYQ010000081.1:0-11856 GCA_964556975.1 uncultured Ignavibacteria bacterium | reverse complement strand
GCATTACATTTTACAATTCATATCGATTTACACTTTCATCCCTATATCCAAGCCCTTGACTCAAAGCCCATAAAATCATAAATTGGCGTGTCGCTTTATGTTTAGACCGGTTAAAATATGGTGAGCGTATGAATCTGCCGAATTTCCTGACATTATCGAGAATACTGCTTTCGCCGGTATTCCTGGTGCTAATGATGTTCGATAGCTTCCTGCCCAGGCTTATCGCCCTACTGGTTTTTGGCATCGCCGCGTTCACGGACCTCCTCGACGGCTACTACGCCCGCAAAAGGGGCAACACGACCGGTTTCGGGCGTTTCATGGATCCTATCGCCGACAAAATCCTGGTCTCCATCGCGCTACTGACATTTATCTCGCTTGAATATGTCCGCGACTGGATGGCGATAATAATCGTAATCAGGGAATTTTTGATAACAGGGCTTCGTTCTATGGCAGCCTACAAAGGTAAGGTAATAATCTCATCGATGCTTGCCCGCTGGAAAACGGCAACCCAGATGATAGCCATTTCGCTTATCATGGCCTACGCCGCGCTCGAACCGCTTATCGCTAAAAGCGTTTCCGGCACGGCAATAACCGGCGAATGGCCCCTTCCGATATTCGGCTGGAGCTATAACCTTTTCGACGTAATTATCTTCATACCGCTCGCCCTTACAATCTGGACCGGAGTAATTTATCTTGTAAAATGGGGAAGCTTATTCAGGGGCATGTTAAAATGACAGAAGACATTAAAAGCGGCGGTTTTCTTACCAAATTGATCGCCACATTCTTTTTCGCCGGATACCTTCCCAAGGCCCCCGGAACATGGGGGTCGGCGTTCACGACTCTGATTCTTTTTTTTATATGGCCTCATCTATGGTATTACCAGTTTTTAGCCATAATCGCGATATTTTGTCTTGGCGTGTGGATCAGCGGTAAAGCGGAAAAATACTTCGGTCGAGACGGAAGTCCTATTGTAATCGATGAGGTCCTGGGCCAGATGGTCGCGCTGTTTATGGCGCCCCCGAAATTTCTGCCGTTTATGCTCGCGTTTGTGTTTTTCAGGATTTTCGATATAATCAAACCGCCGCCGGCAAAAAACTGGGAATCGTACCGCAGGGGCTGGGGGGTTATGGCGGACGACCTGGCGGCAGGTTTTTACGCTGCCTGCCTTCTTCAGCTTGTGCTGGTCTTTCTGGACAAGTGGGGAATCAATTATATATAATACTTTATAGATTAGGTTTGATTCCGGGAGGATTTTACGAAGGCTGAGATAATCACTATCGGCGATGAGCTTCTATACGGCCACACTATCGATACCAACGCCGCGTTTATCTCCGAGAAGATCACAGCGGCAGGGGCGCGGGTTGTATGGCGCACAACTGTCGGCGACGATCTTGCCGCCATGACCGAAGCGATAGCGCGCGCGCTGCAGCGGGCGGAACTTGTTATAACAACCGGCGGGCTTGGGCCGACAAATGATGATATAACGAAAAAAGCGATTTGCAAGTACTTCAAAAGGCCTTTGATCCTCTATGATAATGTTCTTAAAAAAATAGAAAAACGGTTCAAACAGCGCGGAATAGAAATGCCTGCGATCAATCAAAACCAGGCGCTTTTGCCTCAAGGCGCCAAATTTATCGAAAATGAAATCGGTTCCGCGGTCGGCATAGCAATCGAGGATGACGGCAGGCTTTTCGTAGCAATCCCCGGCGTACCGTCTGAGATGGAGGCGATGATCGAGGGCTGGGTAACGGACGCCATCAAAGAGCGTTCCGATGGTATTGTAACAATTCATCGCAAGTTCAGGACTGTTGGAATAATCGAATCGGTCCTGTATGAAAAAATATCGGACCTTATAGATGCAAAACCGCTCTCAAAAAATGAAAAAATATCCGTGGCCTTTCTGCCGTCATGGGGCGGGGTCGATATCAGGCTTACGGTTCTCACGACGTCCGAAGAATCCGGAAAGATAAGCCTAAAAGCGCTGGAGGAAAAAATATCAGAGCGAATCGGCAAATATATTTATGGCTATGACAATGATGATCTTCCGACTGTGGTGGGAGAACTGCTCAGATCGAAAAGAATGACGCTGGCCGTGGCCGAATCATGCACCGGAGGCTTGCTGGGCAAGCTTATCACCGATATATCCGGTTCATCCGATTATTTTGTCGGCGGCGTGATTGCCTATTCCAATGATCTCAAGATGAAATTGCTGTCGGTGCCTCAAATCATATTGGAAAAGTACGGCGCGGTCAGCAAGGAGTGCGCCTCGTACATGGCCGAGGGAGCAATACATACGCTCGGCGCCAATATCGGGCTTTCGGTTACAGGAGTAGCTGGACCGACCGGGGGCACTGATGAAAAACCTGTGGGCAGAGTCTATGTGGGACTGGCCGCCGCGGGCACAACTAAGGTCAAGGAATGCAATTTCGGCAAAAATCGCGAGAGCAACCGTGAACGAAGCGCGGTTACCGCCCTCGACATGGCCCGGCGGTATTTGATGGGAGGGGAGTAAGAAATATAATATCCATCAGGATGGAGTCTTCGACATTCTGATGGCAATCAAAATCAATATATCATCCAGCTTTTTTCGGCATCCATTCTTCCTTTCTCATGGATTCCCGATTAGAGATTTCGGGAATGACACTGCTACATGCTTATCCGTCTACGGCCGAAAAGCATTTAAATTGTCAACATTTACGGTTTTTGTCGGATTTATTATCGCTGCCCAAGGCGAACGATGAAATCGCTGATTGCAACAATAGAGAACAAAATATTCCAAATACGTGGAAAGAGGGTCATGCTAGATCGGGACCTTGCAGGGCTATACGGCGTTACGACGGGGAACCTCAATAAGGCTGTTACCAGAAATTTGGACCGTTTTCCCATCGATTTTATGTTCCAATTAACGAAGGATGAGTTCGAGAAATTGAAGTTCCATTTTGGAATATCAAGTTGGGGCGGCACTCGCAAGCCACCAAGGGCTTTCACTGAACAAGGCGTAGCTATGCTTTCCAGCGTACTGCGAAGCAAGCAGGCCGTTCAGGTTAATATTCAAATTATGCGGGCTTTCGTCAAACTTCGTGAATTGATTTCCACTCATATAGAATTGACAAGGAAGATTGACGCCATGGAGCGAAAATATGACGTCAAATTCAAGGTAGTATTTGACGCTATCCGGCAAATAATGTCCCCGCCGGATAAACCCCAAAGGCGTATTGGTTTTAAACCGGAATCGATAAAAAAGAAACAGGCAAAAAAGCGATGAATTCACAAGCATTGTCGGGAGCGCAGGGCACCCGCCTACTATAAAAAGGTTATACTATTATATTCTTATTTGTTACTGCTTAGAATTTTCATCCGCGATCAGTTCCATCGCTTTCTTAATGGGAATTCTGTAAACGCCATTTTCTTTATCAAGCAATTTATAGCTTGAGAGCTCCTCCGCCTCTTTTTGGCGCAACGCAATTAAATCTTTTGCCTTGGGTTTATACACAATATCATACTGATAATCTTCCTTGACCGCCAGAAAATACTGGCTTACGGCAATCAAAGAAATTACCACTGCCAAAAGTCCGGCCACTCCCCATAAGACTATTTTCGCGATGTTTATATCGCGCTTTTCATAACCGCTGTTGTTTTCGTAGCCAGCCATAAATCAACTCACAATATCTATCGAGTCCCGCAACCGGGGATCATTTACAGGGATCAACTTGCGAGAGACAACTCCCCGCCAGAACAGCCAAACAAAAACACCGCCGATACCGGCCATCGTAGCGATATCAATCCAGGAGAAATGAGCTCCATGGCGATGCAGCGATGGCATCACTATCCAGTAAATATCCGCCCAATGCATCAGAAGCAGCCATACTCCCAAAATAGTCATTACAGCAAGATTCTTCTTTGTCGACTGGGGAAACAGGGCGAAAAACGGCACCACGAAATGCCCGAAGACTATTAGAAGGGTCGCGTATTTCCAGGAACCCTCCCAGCGATGGAGGAACCAGATGGTCTCTTCGGGGATATTTCCGTACCAGATGATAAGGTATTGCGAGAATGACATATAACCCCAGAAAATTATGAAGGCAAAGATCAGCTTGCCAAGATCGTGAAAATGATCAAAGGTTATAACATTATTTAGCATTCCGTTTTTTCTAAGGTAAATTATGATTAATGTAATAAAACAAAGCGCCCCCAAAAAACTGCCGGAAAAGATATATACTCCGAATATTGTCGAAAACCAGTGCGCGTCTAAGGACATCAAAAGATCGAATGAAGCGAAAGTAATGGTTATGGCGAAAAGTATCATCCCCGGCGCGCTGGCTCTTGTTGCCTGAGCTAAAAGCGAATCATTATGTTTAATATCTTGCTTCAAGGACTTATTATAAAGATAACGGCTGAGAAAAGTCCACACGACGAAATAAAATATAATTCTTATAATAAAGAATGGAACATTGAGATAGCCGGATTTAGCTTCCAGAAGCTGGTCTGCTTGAACAATATCGGCATGGCTCCAGTGATAAAGATCTCCTATTCCAAAAAGGACGGGCAGGGCAAAGATCGCCATAAATGGCAGGACGATCATCACGTTTTCTATAATGCGCCTAATTACAACGCTCCATGTAGCGTTAGTAAGATAATGAAGCAATACGAAAAACAGACCGCCCAGGCCGATAGTTGTCCAAAACATGAAAGCGACCAGGTATGAAAAGTAAAACTGTTTTGAATCTGTCAGAAAACCTGCGAAACCGGCAATTAATCCTATAACGCCAATTATCAAGGCATATTTGCCAAAATTGCCGCCAGTTGTCAGTTTGAATGTTTTGCTGTCGAATTCCATTCTATTGCTCATCTAAATTCTCTCTAATATCCTTAGGAACATCTTCCAAAGAAGCATTTTGGCTTCTTTGTAAAGCCCTGAAATACGCAACGATAGCCCACCTGTCATCCGGGCGGATTTGATGCCTGTATGCCGGCATGTTACGAATGCCATTGGAAATGATATCATAAATCTGGCCGTCTGGCATCTCCCGCATATGTTCCAGATGGAATGATGGCGGCGGGACAAATCCTTTGCTTACCATTATGCCATGGCCGTCGCCGACGCGCCCATGACAGGGTGAACAATAAATATTAAAACGCTCCTGGCCACGTTTCAATAAATTCATGTCAATATCAACAGGAGCGTTTTGAATAAATTTACCAGCTTCATTTTTGCCTCGGTAATATTCGCTGTCTTCCCGAAGATAGCCGCGAGCGACTGTCCCTTCAACCGGGACCCTCATAGTTGAACCATTGGGAAAGAACCTGCTTTCAGCTTGAGCTTTATATTTTTCCTGGTTGTCCATATTGGGATTAAGATGCACGGGAGGCTTGTCGGATGGGCTTTCACGGTAACAGCCCATAGCAGTTATCAATAGTATCAATATTATTCCGGAAAATTTCACAAGTATCCGTCTCATTGCCTGTCCCGCAGAATCTCTATGTCTTTTCCGCCAATTGATTCCAGAAACCTCGAAGTGCTTTCGGGGTCAAACATGGTATCGTTTGATTCTATACTAACGAAAAAACCATCGTCCGAAGCTTTTGTAAAATTATCAGAATAAAAAACCGGATGATTGAATCTCGGTAATCCATTAATAATTAACATTCCAAACAGGGCGGTAAATGCCGCCAAAAGCACGCCAAACGCGAATGTTACGGGAAGATACGCCTGGTAGCTAAAAAGAGGCTTGCCAGAAATCACAAGGGGATATTCAATGGAGCCGGACCACCATTGTAACAAGAGCGCCCCCGAGGTCCCGATAAGCCCCGATAATCCCACCAACCAGCCCAGCCTTGAACGCTTCAAGCCCATAGCCTTATCCATGCCGTGTATGGGAAATGGGGAGTGGCAATCGAACTTTCTATATCCCGCTTGATATGTTTTTTGGGCGGCATCGAAAAGCTCCGCCGTATCCTCGAACCTCGCAACTATTCCGTGAATTTTATTCATCGATTTACTCATGGCTTTCAACCGATAATTTATGATGAGGATTTGCCTGCGGAAGTACCGCTTTAACTTCGGTCATGGAGATCATTGGTAAAAATCTGATAAACAAAAGGAACAGGCTGAAGAACAATCCGAATGATCCTACAAGGGTGCTTATGTCCCAGATGGTCGGGCTGAAGTAGTCCCAGCTTGCGGGAAGGAAATCGCGCGAAAGAGAAGACACGACAATTACAAACCGCTCGAACCACATTCCGACATTTATAAGTATCGCCGCTACGAACATCACCGGTATGCTTCTCCGCCATCTTTTGATCCAGAATATTTGGGGGACCGCGACATTGCAAGTTATCATAATCCAATATGCCCATGAGTAATTGCCGAAAGCGCGGTTGATGAAAGCGAACTGTTCATATATATTCCCGCTGTACCACGCTATAAAGAACTCAATGGAGTAGGCGTAGCCGACTATCATGCCGGTAAGAAGCATTATCTTGTTCATTTTTTCCATGTGGTCAAGCGTGATGATATGCTGGAGAGAATATATCTTACGGGCGATTATAGTAAGCGTTACAACCATGGCAAAACCCGAGAAAATAGCCCCCGCTACAAAATACGGCGGAAAAATCGTTGTATGCCACCCAGGGAGAATGCTTACCGCGAAATCGGTGCTGACAACACTATGAACCGAAAGAACAAGCGGGGTCGAAATGCCGGCCAATATAAGATAAGCCAACTCGTAATGCCGCCATTGCCTGTTTCCGCCGCGCCAGCCAAGCGCCAAAATCCCGAATAATATCTTTTTGAACTTCTTTTTAGCGCGGTCCCTGTAAGTTGCCAGATCAGGAATTAATCCGGTATACCAGAAAAGAAGCGATGCCGTAAAATAGGTACCCACTGCGAAAACGTCCCAAAGGAGCGGCGACCGGAAATTAGGCCACATCCCCATCTGGTTGGGAACGGGAGCGAGCCAGTATGCCACCCAGATCCGCCCAACATGAATTCCGGGAAATATCAGAGCGCACGATACGGCGAATAAGGTCATCGCTTCGGCGAACCTGTTAATTGATGTGCGCCAGCGCTGCCTTAGCAGAAACAATATCGCTGAAATCAATGTGCCGGCATGTCCGATTCCAACCCACCAGACAAAGTTGATAATTGCCCAGCCCCAGCCGACCGGATTATTGAGTCCCCAAATACCGACGCCCTCCCAGACGAGGTATCCTATTGAACCGAATAAAACCAATAATAATGAAAGGGCCGCTCCAAACGCTACAAACCATACGGGCGGAGTTTTACGTTCGGTAATGCTACAAATCTTATCGGTAATTTCTTTGTAGCTTTGCTGGCCCGGGGAAGATTCGATTATGTTTTCAACATTGCTCATAAGAAACGCGGTTTTTTATCAACCTTTCAATTTTGGATTCGGGTTTCTGATTTTTGCCAGATATGAATTTCTGGGCCGGACGTTCAATTCGGCTAAAAGTTCATAATTGCGGTCGTTGGTTTTTAAAATAGAGACTTTACTTTCAGGATCATTAATATTTCCGAATTGAATAGCGTTTGTCGGACAGGCCTGTTGGCAGGCAGTCATTATCTCGCCGTCGTTAACGAGGCGTTTTTCTTTTTTTGCCGTTTGTTTTGTTCTGTTCAGACGCTGAATACAAAAAGTACATTTTTCCATAACGCCGCGCGAGCGTACTGTTACATCGGGGTTCTGGGCCATCTTCATAACTTCCGGCATCTTATTTACATAGTTGAAGAAATTAAAGCGCCTTACCTTATAAGGACAGTTGTTGGAACAATAGCGCGTCCCAACACACCGGTTATAATTCATTGTATTGAGTCCCTCTTTGTCATGGGATGTCGCCGCTACGGGGCAGACCTCTTCGCAGGGGGCGTTTTCACATTGCTGGCAAGCGACGGGCTGATGGACAATCTCGGGGTTTTCAATATCACCATTATAATAACGGTCGTTTCTGATCCATTGCATTTCCCGGCCCTTGGCAACCTGCTTCTTGCCGACAATCGGAATGTTGTTTTCGCTTTGGCATGCTATCGTACAACCATTGCAGCCAATACAGGCGTTGAGGTCGATAACCATTCCCCACTGATAGCCCTTGCTGTAATCAAAATCGGGGTAAATCGATTTTAAGGGTGGATGTTCATTCATGGCCTCAACAAAACGCGGGTTATTCTTGAATTCGATTAGATCAGCTTCCCGTACAATGGGGCGGCCCTCCATTGTGCCGTGTTCCTGGGTGTTGGCCAGATCAAATTGTCGGTCCGTTTTTGTCAGGGTAACACCCGCGCCGAAAAAACCATCTGCCAAATCTCTTAACCGATATGAATTAATTCCTGCCTTTTCAGCGACCCTTCCAGCGTTTTCCCTGCCATAACCAAGAGCAAGGGCAACTGAATAATCAGCATGCCCTGGACTTATCCAGACAGGCATTTCAAGGCTGTTGCCGTTGTATTCCAAATTGACGACATCGCCGTTTTTTAGCCCTAACTCTCGAGCGGTTTTCGGGCTGATTAACGCTGCGTTATCCCAGGCAAGCTTGGTTATAGGATCAGCCAACTCCTGAAGCCAGCCGTTATTGGCAAACCTGCCGTCATATAGATTTGAAGGATAAAATGTAATTTCAAGATTGTCTTTTGCGGGCGTGAAATCATTTTCAGGAAATCCTCTTATTATATTGGATGCTGATTTTACCGGCTTGAATAATCTTCGGGCGGAAGCTCTGTTTTTGAGGGTTCCATCATGTAACAATCTTCGCCATTTTTTTTCAAATGAATTACTTCCTATAATGCCAGTCCAGACATCCCTCGTAATGTCATATCCTTTTTTGTTTTCATCGGCCGCCAACAGACAATAAAATTCCGCGTCTGATTTTCCGCCAAACAGCGGTTCGATCATCGGTTGAATAACGCCCAGTGTTCCATCGGCGGCGCGAGTGTCACCCCAGCTTTCCAGATAATGCGCCCTCGGAATATGCCATTCCGCCAATCGCGAGGTTTCATCGTAATACGCACTGAAGTGAATCGTATTGCCTACTTTTTTCATCGCTTCCGTAAAATTCAAATTCATCGGAGCGTTGTATGCGGGATTTCCGCCGATAATCACCAGCGTTTTAATATCCCCATTGGACATTTTCCCGGCGAGAGCTTGAAAATCATTACGGCTTGGAATTGACATATCTTTTGTATCATTAAACTTTATTGTTTTTCCAAAATTCCCAAGAGCATGGTTTATGACAAGCGCTAATTCATGCACTCCAACTGGCTGGCGGTTGCCTACTGCAATCAGGCATTTGCCTTGGGCCTTGATTAAGTCCTCCGCAAGAGCGGACAGCCATTTTTTATCAAAAGCGTGGTTTTTACCGGATTTCAAGCCGTTAAGTTTAAGCCCGCGGTTTTTTAATTCTTCGGCGAGGGCTATTAGAAATTCGCCGATCTGCTTATTGGCTATTCTCAGACGATGATCAGCCATTCCGCCTGTTACCGTATACGCGCTTTCAACAACATACAGCCTGTTCATCGCGCCATTGTTGCTGTCAATATCCCTGCCCAAGGCAAACTGCTTTGCCGATTTGATATTCTCGCTTTCGGTCTGGAGAAAATCAGAGTCAAGCGATAAAATGACATCGGCTTTATTGAATTGATATATCGGCCGTAATGATCTATTCGAGATATTCTTTACGGCACGAAAGATATTTTCATTGCTTATAGGTTCGTAAGTTATCCAACTAGCCTTGGGGAACTGTTTTTTAAACTTTCTCTTATATCTGGCCAGAGTCGGAGATGTAAAAGATTCGGCAAGTACCGCAAGCCCTTTTCCTTTATTGGATGAATGAGTTGAATAAAGCTTGCTCCAGAAAGCGTAGAAATCTTCAATACTTTTTTCCCGGCCATTTAACATGACTGATTTCGAACGGTCAGGATCATAAAGGCCCAATATAGAAGCCTGAATTAATATATTCGAGGCGCCCAAGGTGGAAGGGTGTTCAGGATTGCCTTCGATTTTCGTGGGCCGTCCCTCATGGCATTCGACAATCAGCCCGTAAGATGAATTACCGAACGGCATCGTGGTGGCATAATAATTCGGCACTCCCGGAATAATCTCCTCCGGCTGGCTTACGTACGGGATTATTTTCTCAATGGGGCGCCGGCAGCCTGCTATCCCGGCAAGGGCAATCGATGCGCCCATAAGAGTTAGAAAATTGCGCCTGCTGAAGGAATTAGCATTATCGTCTTTATCATTATTATAATACTGTTCAGGCTGATCTTGATTGTGATCCGGCAAAAGCGCCAACTGGCTCAAGCTGCGCCAGTATTCTCTGCCTTTTTGATTTTTGAATTCGCTCATCTGTGGCACCCGGAACAATCAATAGTAGGATTTATATTGCGTTCGGCCATTGCCCTTTTCGCGAATTCTAATTGGTTGTCGGGCGGTTCCCATTCCATGTTTGTAATTTCCGATATCGGCCTTATATGCATATCGGGATTTTTATGGCAATCGAGGCACCAGGACATGCTCAAGGGTTTCTTTTGTCTGACAACTTCAAGCACAGCTATGTTCCCATGACAGCTCGCACAGCCAACTCCCGCGCGCAAATGAGCGCTATGATTGAAATACGCGTAATCCGGGAGCTTGTGAACCCGGATCCACCGCATGGGGGTTTTTGTCTCCCAGCTTTCTCTGATCATAGTCAATTTCTCGCTGTCGGCCTTTATCAATTTATGGCAATTCATGCAGGTTTGCGTTGGCGGGATATTCGCGTGCGGCGAAACTTCAACGAGGTTATGGCAATAACGGCAGTCAAGGCCAAGATCGTCGGCATGGACTTTATGGCTGAACGGAACCGGCTGGATCGGCTGATAACCAACGTCGGTATACCATGGCGAGAAGTAATACCATATTATGCCGACAATTCCGACAACAACAACGAAAAGCGCGGCGGCAGTATAAAGTGGAAGCCTATTGGTCCATTCAGGAAAGATCTGCGCCAATTAATATCCTCAAAATATTATTGAACTTAAATTAGTTGCCATTTCATTAATTCCACTGTTGAGTGAATATAAGGAATAAATAAATTATAAAACACTTAAGCAAACCCCAATTAAACACAGTTTTAAAAAATTAAAATTCAAGCCAACCATCATTACAATCTCAATTCCGTCCTGTCAATCCAAACAAAAGGTAATTATATTAAAAATTGAGGCTTGTCAAGCAAATGTTAACAACATCGACCCACGATGGCGATAATTCGCTAAGCCAAAATCGCTTGCGTTCATTTCTAAGCTCCAAAGCAAAACCATATTGTGGAAACTTCGCCAGTTGCCCCGGGCCCCTGCAGGGCGCATCTTATTCTTGAAAATCTTTATAGAAAGATACTGTTTAATGATAATCTATTAGTTCTAAGGCGGCTAATAAGTTGAGTTTGTTACTTTGAAATATCCTTGATACGCGTAATCGTCAATTTATCACCGAACCGCTCAAAAGCGAAATTTTCCGCGAGTGTCTGTTTTACCCGGGTCAAAGTTACCTTAACGCTTCCGATGCTTGTTCCGGCAATATCCGCCAACCAGGAAAAATCCCTTACCCTCTCGGGGTTTTCAAGCATTTTCATAGCGATCTTTCTGTTTTTCGCGCCCTTAAATTTTCTTTGCGCGAAAACCGCCATAGTTTCCAATAATTTTTTGGCCTGATGTTCTGTTTGTAAAAATTCGTCATCTACATTGTCCCGAGATGGTTTTATAACGTGCTTTATTCCATTGCAAGGGTGAACAGCCTCTATCGATTCGGTAATTTTATAATTATGGAGGTTCCAGCGCCTTTTGGCCTCCACGAATATTTCAGTTACGTG
>CAZKYQ010000080.1:5546-11923 GCA_964556975.1 uncultured Ignavibacteria bacterium | reverse complement strand
TTCCGAATGCAATGAGGAACCCGACACTTTTTTTTGTTGCGTTTTTCGCTTCACTCAAAACACGACCTACCAATACTACGGCGCGACGGCATCCATATAGACGAATTTGCCGTTTGCGATCTTTAATATAACCGCCGGTTTGATGGCGTTGCGCTCAGCGTTTATTGTAATAGGCCCGACCACGCCTGGAAAATCTTTGGTGCTTGCCAGAGAATCCCGGATAAGCTCCGGTTTGGAGGAGCCGGCTCTGCTGATAGCGTCAAACAACACTCTGGCGGCATCATAAGCCAATAACGCTATGGCGTCGGGGGTCTCATCGTTATATAGAGCTTTGTATTGATCGACAAACTTGCTTACCGCGGGCGACCCGATTTCCGCGGAAAAGTGGTTTGTGAAATAACAACCTTCGAGTTCCTTTCCCGCCGCCTCCAAAAGCCGAGGCGATGCCCATCCATCGGTACCGAGTATTGGCGCTGTTATTTTCGCTTTTCTAGCCTGTATGGCGAACAAAGCAACTTCGCTGAAATAGCCCGGTACAAATATCGCCTGCGGCCCGGAATTTTTTATTTTCCTGACTTGTGATGAAAAATCCTTATCGCCTTCGCTGTAAAACTCGGTTTTTATTATTTTGCCTCCAAGTTCAGCGAATTTGTCGTTAAAAATCCTGCCGAGGTTCATGGAGTATTCATTTTTAAGGTCCATAACAGTAGCGATTGAACGCAATTCCAGGTGATTATAGGCATACGAGGCCATAACCTCGCCCTGAAAGGGATCGATAAAGCAGGTCCTGAAAATGAAATCGCCAACCTTGGTAACTTCGGGATGTGTAGACGATGGAGTAACCATTGGGATTCCCGCCGCCTGGCAAAAGGGCGCCGCGGCCAGAGATCGCGCGCTTACGGCTTCTCCTAAGATGGCCTTGACCTTCTCTTTTTCGATGAGGTTTTTCACAGCCACTACAGCCAGATAAGAGCGTGAAGAATCGTCGATAGTAACAAAACGAACCGTTTTGCCCAATAGCCCGCCCGATTCGTTGACTTCATTTAGGGCCATTTCAAAGCCGTTCTTTGCGGAGATACCATACGAATCGGTGGCCCCCGTTAACGATAGATAAACGCCGATTTTTAATTCTGATGATAGATCGGAGCATGACACAAAAATCAATAACGCGCAAACAAATCCTGATAATGTCTTAAACATATCGCCTCCTATTAACTTTTATTATTAGTAATCGTATACAAATCCGCCAGTGCTGTCAAGACAAAACTATTGACCGCAACGCCTGGCGCCCGTACAATATTATAGTGATTTTTAATGAAATGAACGGAGCCTCCTGAATGCCGATTCCAAGACCTGATCTTACAGTAAGAAATATAAAGCGGTATAGAACAATCGCCGGCGTCCTCATAAAATACGGTTTCGGCGAAATAGTTGACCGGCTTAACTTGAACGCGGCATTTAGGCTTGGGAAAAAAATATTGCGAAGAAAAGCCCCGCTTGAACTTTCTTTCCCGGAAAGAATCCGATTGGCCTTAGAAGAGCTTGGGCCTACTTTCGTGAAGCTTGGCCAGGTTCTTTCCATGAGGCCGTTTCTTATTCCTTTCGATCTGGTTTTGGAACTGACGAAGCTTCATGACCAGGTTGCGCCTATGGCGAGGGAGGCCGCCCGCAAGGCTATTGAGAATAATCTTGAATGCAGTATTGAGGAGGCTTTCGCCTCGCTTGATCCTGATCCGTTCGCGTCGGCCTCGCTTTCACAGGTGCATAACGCGGTTTTGCATGACGGAACTAAGGTCGTTGTGAAAATCCAGCGTCCGGGGATAAAAGATATAATAAACGCGGACATGGTTATTTTAAGAGACCTCGCCTCTTTGCTGGAAAAACATATTCCGGAGTCAAAGCAGTACGATCCCGTCGCTTTGGTGGAAGAGCTTGCCAGATCGACCCAAAAAGAAATCAATTTCAATTTCGAGGCCCGTAATATTGAGATGTTCGCCAGGAATTTCAGCGATGACGAACGTATTTTTGTCCCTAAGGTCTTCTGGGATTTCACATCGCGCCAGGTGATTACAATGGAACTTATAGAGGGAATAAAAATTAATGATATAGAAAAACTCCGCGAGTTTGATATTGACCCCCGTAAGATTTGCGCGATTGGGGGAGAGATGGTTTTCAGGATGGTTTTCGAGCATGGCTTTTTCCATGCGGACCCCCATCCCGGAAATCTGTTTGTTACCCATGACGGCAGGATCGCGCCGGTCGACTACGGCATGATGGGCGTGTTGTCGAATTCGCAGCTTAACGAGTTAGGGGATATACTTACCGCTGTTGTCGCCAATGATGCTGAATCCCTCATCCATACTTTTTCCCGCACCGATAATTTGCCGGAAGGGGTCAATCGGTTGGCGCTCGAAGGGGACATAAACGAGCTTTTAGTCCGCTATCATAAACTGCCCCTTTCAAAAATCGATATGTCGACTCTGTTCGACGAGTTTTTTGATATTGTCCAGCGCCATGATATCAAACTAAAACCGGAATTTATGCTTTTTGGAAAAGCAATTGTTACTTATGAAGAGGTCGCCCGCCAACTCGATCCGGAATATGATCTGATAAAAAGTTCGGTGCCATTTGTAAAGAAGCTTGCGTTAAGGAAAATCAGACTTTCGCAAATATTCCGGGATTTGCATTTTGGAATGACTGAACTCAGGGACTTTACCACACGGGTTCCAATGGAAATTCGAGAATTACTGACAAAGCTAAATAGAGGAAAGGGCAGAATTGGCCTGGATATTACCGGATTGGATAAAATGATAAGCGAACTTGATAAATCCTCAAACAGGCTCTCTTTTGCTCTCGTAATCGCGGCTATAATTGTAGGGTCTTCGCTCGTATTAACAATAGATGTTGGATTAAAAGTATTTGGATTGCCGGTTTTGGGCTTGATAGGATATCTTTTTGCCGGTATTTTGGGAGCCGGTCTGGCGATCTCTATACTTCGCTCCGGGAAATTATAAAATTCGAAGATTTTTGTACATAAATCGTTGGGAAACTTTTAATTTCTTGACTGGTTATAATGGTTGTTTATATTCCTAAATAAGGATTAAAATATGTCTCTTGAAAAACTTACAGAACGTGAAAAAAAAATATTACAGATATTGATCGACCATTATGTATTGACTGCCGAGCCGGTTGCCTCGCGTTCGATTGCCAAAAAATACGGGATTAAACTCTCGCCCGCCACGATCAGGAACACAATAAAAGACCTCGAGGATTTAGGGCTTGTCAGCCAACCCCACACTTCCGCCGGTAGAATTCCTACAAGAGAAGGTTATAAGTTGTATGTGGATTATTTATTGCGGCCGGATAATCTTTCCAGGGTCGAGCAGGAATCTATCACTAATATTTTATCCGGAGATTTTTCCGGAATAAATCAGGTCCTCGAGCAGGCCTCGAGAATTCTGGGGTCCGTATCGAACCAGCTTGGAATAACAATCGCCCCAAAATTTGAATCCGGCATAATTACAAGGCTTGAGTTGATTCCAGTAGCTGAAAGGAGAGTCCTGGTTGTAATGGCGATGAAATCAGGGTTGGCAAAGACTGTTCTTATGGAAGTTGAAACCGATTTAAAAGAAATGGGCCTGCGGGATACGGCGTCTATTCTGAATGAGAGGCTTTGCGGGCTGACCATTGGAGAATTGCGAAGAACGATTGCGAAACGCCTTGCCGAACCGACAAGAGGGAACCCGCAATTGATAAAAATGTTTATCGAATCATCGGATGAAATTCTGGAGTTTTCAAAAGACAGCGATATTCATTTGAGCGACGCGAGCTATCTGATGAGCCAGCCGGAATTTAACAACTCCGCCAAGATGAGGGAGCTCTTAAGCTTGATTGAAAAGAAAACCGCCGTTAGCCGAATGATGTCCCATGCCTCCGAGCTAGACGGGATTAAGATCACGGTTGGCGTTGAGTCGGAGGAAGAATCCGATGATATTGGCAAGACCGCCGAATTGTCCCTTCTTTCTTCCACTTATTCCGCCGGTAAATTTAAGGGCGCTTTGGGGATAATCGGGCCGACTCGCATGCCATATTCGAGGCTGGTCGGGATTGTTGATTTCACCGCCAAACGGCTTTCTGAAATTTTATCCGAATAAAACTTGACACGAATTTTATATTTATTCTAAAATAGCGAACTTCATAAAAGGTAAGTGAGGCGATGAAGGAAAACAAAATACATCCCGCGGCCGAATTAGCGGCCTATAAGATGGGAATTTTAAAAACAGATTTGTCAAAAGACGAAGAGGAGAAGTACATCCGTCTAATCGCGGAGTTTGATAATTATAAGAAAAGATCGTCCAGGCAGTTTGCCGATCTGATAAAAAACGCCAATGAAGAGTTAATTCTGGAATTATTAAACATAGTTGATGATTTCGAGCGCGCGTTGGAAGCGCTTTTGCCTCCCAAAGCGGAAAACAAATCGGAAGAAAGTGAAAATACTCTGTCTGGCATGAGGCTTATTTACGAGAAATTTTTATCGGTGCTCAAGAGTAAAGGCGTTGAAGTAATCGAGGCTCTGGGCCATCCGTTCGATCCGAATTATCACGAGGCGGTTATGCAGGTTCCCACGAATGAACATGATGAGGGCGTCGTCATTAACGTAGTTTCATCGGGATATATGCTTAACGGAAAGGTAATAAGGCACGCCAAAGTAATCGTGGCGTCTTCAAAATAAAGCTTTAATATAATTACATAAATTCATTTTTTTAGAGAAAGGTACGTTACATGTCACAAGTAATTGCGGTTATGAATCATAAAGGCGGCGTTGGAAAAACAACCACAACTGTTAATCTCGGAACGGCACTCGCGCAGAAATCCCTCAAGGTGCTTCTGGTAGACCTTGATCCCACAGGAAATTTATCAAGCTGGTTGAATGAAAAGGAAGACAATAATAATCTTGGCTTAGGGGAGCTTATTTTTGGATTGACTGCGGTCGGAGATATAGTAAAAAAATCAAATGTGTTAGGGGTTGATTTTATAACCGCGGGCGAAAATCTTAGAGATGTTTCACCTAAGGGCGGATTAAGTATTTATTCCTTTAGAGAAAAAACTCGAACTTTGAAAGATGATTATGATTTCATTCTGATTGACTGTCCGCCATCATCGGACTTCCTGATAGGGAACGCTCTTATGGCGATAGACTCCATAATTATTCCGATTCAGACCGAAACTCTTCCTCTGCAAAGCGGGATTAAATTTTTAGACTGGCTCGATGTTTTTACGAATACGCATAACAATGCTGTAAACATACTTGGAATCCTGCCTTGTATGTTTGATTCCAGAACAAAACTATCTAAATTGATATTGGATTCAATGAAATCAAGCGAAAACCTGGGGCCGTTGGTTTTTAATACGGTTATCAGGAAAAATGTCAAGCTGGCCGAAATCCCGGGAACTGGCAAATCAATCTTTAAATCGGCGTCGAGCAGCTATGGTGCCAGCGATTATTCCAGTCTTGCTGACGAGGTTATCGAACGGACTGGTCAGGAGTTGAAAGAAACTTCACAAATTGAAAAAAACGAATTTGTGAAAGAAACCAATATATCGGGCGTCTCAATTCAAGCGGTAGGGGAAACCTCAACGCCTGAAACCGTTTCAGATGTCATAATGGCCGAGGAACCAATCTGTCAGAATCAGAGTTTTGAAACCGGGACAAATGAGAATATTAACAAAGAGGAGTGATGAATATGAAAGTTTCAATCGAATACTGCGTTGTTTGAAACTACGATCCGCAAGCCGCCAGTCTGGCGGACGCTATCGAGAACAAATTTGGAATCAAACCGGAACTTGTGAAATCCGGCGGGGGCGCCTTTGAGGTTTCCATTGACGGGAAAAAAGTTTTCTCAAAGTTGCAACTGGGTCGTTTCCCTGAAAATGATGAAATTCATAAGGCGATTGCAAAAGCGCAAGCTTGATGGAATTGTTTCTCGAATGATCAAGAAGATTAATCCGGCCCCTTTTGTTGAATTTTAGACTGAGGGGCTTTCTTATTCGGAGTTTTTGGTTTTGTTAGCTTTTTTTATGTTTTTACATATATCGCCTTGAATTTTTTGAATTTATGGCGTATCATACCGCCTATATGCGGGCCTTGTTTTATGAAGATTTGGTTTTGATTGTGGAGAGTAATTGATAGTTTTAATAAGGTACGCTGTTAGCGTCATAATTTGGGCGGCGGTCGCTCTTTTGCTTCTTGCGGCCGGAAAAATTATTTATTTGATGTTCTGGTCTTTGCTTGGGGCTTTGCTCATCCTTATCTGGCTCGGCCATATGGCCTATAAAGTTTTATATTTATTTAATCCTGACTTTAAACCGATAAAAAT
>CAZKYQ010000080.1:0-5446 GCA_964556975.1 uncultured Ignavibacteria bacterium | reverse complement strand
CAAAAAGGCCCTTGACAGGCTTATTGACGGTTTGCCGGAGCTAAGAGAAGGCGATAAGTTTCTAATCGGACGCGTAGCAGAAGTGGAACAGGGCAAAAGTATTACTTTCAATATTGGCGAAGACGCGAAATTCCCCAAGCTTGGGATAAAATGCTTTTATGGCGGATATTATTTGAGGGATGTCGGAAATAACAAAACCAGAATCAATATGGTAATGCGCGCGGACTATGACGGTTTCTGGGGATGGTTTTACTCTCAAGTAATAATAGAATTCGGCGATTTTCTTATCGCTACAAAACAGCTCACAAGACTAAAAGAAAGCGCGGAATTGAATTTTAATCAATAGAAGATATTGTCAGTCTTGATAATTGAAAAAAGAATGAGGAAGTAATGGCGAAAGAAATTGATATAAATAAATCAACTTTGATATGGACGGCCGTTGTGGTCGCCATTACAACTACGATAATTGATAAGCTTTTTTACGTTATTAACAAAAGTGTCAATGCTGACGCTTTTGCTTCTGCAAAAGGCTATTTTTCTGTTTCTCAAGCCGATTATTTTCCGCTGTTGTATTTGATCGTCGTGTTTTTCGCGACGCTGATTACCGTATGGATCTATTCGCTTCTTCTGCACCGCATGCCCCAAAGCTGGATTATGAAGGGGTTAATTGTAGGTTTGGTATTGTTTATTATTGGAGACCTCGCGCATATTATAGAAGCGGGTTTTACCACGCAGCTTCCCGGAGCCGCCGCCCGCGGAATGGCTTTTATGGCATTAGTCAGCAGCCTTATAAACGGCTGTGTTTTAAGCTATTTTTACAGATGGATTTCGGGAGAGAAGAAAAGCGCGAAATAATATTCGGATAATCACGTAATAATTGATCTCGACGATGGTTTTGCTATTATATAAAGAACAGATGAGATAATTTCAGGGAGGTTTAAGATAAAATGGGAAAAGTAATCGGAATTGATCTTGGGACTACAAATTCGTGTGTCGCCGTTATGGAAGGAGGCGATCCTGTTGTAATCCCTAATCCGGAAGGAGGGCGTACAACGCCTTCAATTGTCGCTTTCGCAAAAGACGGCCAACGTCTTGTGGGGCAGGTTGCCAAAAGGCAGGCCATCACCAATCCCGAAAACACGATATTTTCAATCAAAAGGTTTATGGGACGGCGTCATTCCGAAGTGTCATCCGAGGAAAAAATCGTGCCGTACAAAATTATCGGCGCCCCTAATGATGATTGTCGTATTGTGGCTGAAGGCAAGGAGTACGCTCCGCCCGAAATTTCAGCAATGATACTTCAATATCTAAAGAAAACCGCTGAAGAATATCTTGGTTCGGAGATCACGCAGGCTGTGATTACGGTCCCGGCCTATTTCAACGATTCACAACGCCAGGCGACCAAGGACGCCGGAAAAATCGCAGGGTTGGAAGTCATGCGCATAATCAATGAACCGACAGCCGCCTCGCTGGCCTATGGTCTGGATAAGAAAAAAGACCAGAAAATCGCGGTCTTCGATCTTGGCGGCGGTACGTTTGATGTTTCGATCCTGGAATTGGGCGATGGAGTTTTTGAGGTGAAGTCAACTAACGGCGATACTCACCTCGGAGGCGATGATTTCGACCAGCGTATTATAGACTGGATGGCGGAAGAGTTTAAAAAAAGCGATGCGATAGATCTTCGAAAGGACAGAATGGCCCTTCAAAGATTGAAAGAAGCGGCGGAAAAAGCCAAATGCGAGTTGTCTTCCACAGCCCAGACGTCGTTGAACCTGCCATTTATCACAGCGGATCAAAATGGCCCGAAACACCTTGATCTGACATTAACGAGAGCGAAATTTGAACAGCTTGTCGATGATCTCGTGCAAAGAGCATTGGAGCCATGCAAACATGCGTTGAAAGATGCGGGCATGAAAGCTTCCGAAATAGATGAAGTTATTCTCGTCGGAGGCATGACTCGCATGCCAAAGGTCCAGAAAGTGGTCAAAGCACTGTTTGAGCGAGAGCCGCATAAGGGCGTCAACCCAGATGAAGTAGTTGCGCTGGGTGCTGCTATTCAAGGCGGAGTGCTTGCCGGCGATGTCAAAGATGTTCTTCTGCTCGATGTTACGCCTCTCTCACTGGGCATAGAAACTCTTGGAAGCGTATTCACGAAGCTTATAGATAAAAACACCACGATTCCCACCAAAAAATCGCAAGTTTTCTCGACTGCAGCTGATAATCAGCCAGCGGTCTCAATACACGTACTTCAGGGCGAACGGGAAATGGCAGTGCATAATCGTTCGCTGGGCAAATTCGACCTTGTCGGGATTCCTCCCGCGCCACGGGGCATCCCTCAGATAGAGGTTACATTTGATATTGATGCCAACGGTATCTTTAAAGTTTCAGCTAAAGACCTTGGTACGGGTAAAGAACAGTCAATCAGAATTGAATCATCCTCTGGGCTTTCAGAACAGGAAATTGCGAAAATGGAAAAAGATGCCGAGGCTCATGCCGCCGAAGATAAAAAGGAGAGAGAGCTTGTTGATGCCCGAAATAAAGCTGATTCAACTATTTATCAGGTGGAAAAAAGTCTGAAGGATTATGGCGATAAATTAGCCGAAGATGAAAAGAAAAAAATACAGGAAGCGATCGAGAAAGCCAACAAAGCCAAGGACCTGTCGGATCCCGCTGAAATTGACAAGGCAATAGAAGAACTCTTAAAAGAATCGCATAAGATGGCCGAGGAAATGTACAAACAGCAATCCGAACAGCCGACGGAAGGTGCCGCCGGAGAGCAGGCTCAGCAGGCATCAGAAGGCGCGGAATCGGCAAATAAAGGAGACGATGGGGCGGTTGACGCCGATTTTGAAGTTGTTGACGACGAGAAAGAAGAGAAGAAATAATTTTGATACGAGCTTTATGCCCGGGGCTGTCGGACTCGGGCTTTTCTTTTGTGTTCTGGCAGATTGAGAAGCAACTCGATCATATTTGGGATAGCTTATATGTCGGCTTGACTATTTCACGCCGATATATTAATTGATTTTGGAAAAATCTAACTGGCAGATTTGAAGAGGTATGGCTAAAAGAGATTATTACGAAATTTTAGGAATTGGCCGAGACGCCAATGTAGAGCAGATTAAAAAGGCCTATCGGAAACAGGCGGTAAGATACCATCCCGATAAAAATCCCGGCAATAAATCGGCGGAGGAATCGTTTAAGGAGGCGACTGAAGCCTACGAAATCCTGAAAGACGGTCAGAAACGCCAAATTTATGATCAATACGGCCATGATGGTCTTCGCGGCGGCGGCATGGGCGGCGGCTTTGAGGGATTCGGCGGTTTTGATCTGTCGGATGCTCTTCGGGCTTTCATGCGCGATTTCGGCGGTTTTGGAGGATTGGACGATTTGTTCGGATTCGGGTCTTCCCGCTCAAGGCGGACAGGCCCCCGGCGAGGCCAGGACCTTCAGGTAAAACTTGAATTGACGCTCGAAGAGATCGCTGAAGGCGTTGAAAAAGTAATAAAAATAAAACGGCTTGTTATTTGCGAATCATGTTCCGGGAGCGGAGCCCAGGAGGGAACATCGCCGGCCAAATGCCCGACCTGCGGGGGACAAGGACAGGTGCGGCGCGTCTCGAAAACTCTTTTTGGGCAATTTGTAAATGTTCAGCCATGCCCCAACTGCGGCGGATCCGGCGAAATTATTGAAAGCAGATGTCAAGACTGCGGCGGAAGCGGACTGGAGAAAGCCTCCACCAAAGTGAAAGTGAAAATACCGGCCGGAGTAGCGGCAGGCAATTATCTAACGGTTCGGGAATCCGGAAATTACGGGCCGAACGGCGGGCCGCCCGGAGATGTAATAGTTGTTATTGACGAAATTGAACATAAGTATTTCACCCGGCGGGGCGATGATGTAATATTTGAATTGCCTATCTCGTTCTCGCAAGCTGTACTGGGGGATGAGATTGATATACTTACTCTTGACGGCAATGCCGCTTTAAAGGTCCCGGCCGGAACGCAATCAGGGAAAATATTTTTATTGA
The DNA here is from genome assembly GCA_964556975.1 of uncultured Ignavibacteria bacterium. GTDB lineage: Bacteria > Zixibacteria > MSB-5A5 > UBA10806 > UBA10806. The sequence goes on along the minus strand of CAZKYQ010000080.1, from coordinate 1,422 downwards.
AAAACAAAGGCATTCCTCATCTGAACAACTACGGCAAGGGAAGCCAGCTGGTACGTATCGTTGTCTGGACGCCGACAAAGCTATCGCCTGAAGAAAAAGAACTGTTTAGAAGAATAGCTGAGCACCAGGGGGAAAAGCCGCCGAAGCCGAGTAAATCATTTTTTGATAAATTACGCCAAACGCTGGGCGTCTAATTATTTTTAAAGGACGCGTTACAAAACTCCGGATTTTCAGAGGTGCGCCATCGAAATCACCATCACAAATTTCATAGTCGAACCATCTGATATATATGATGATGAACTTCTGCTAAATGGAAGTGAGGCCAAACATCTTATAAAGACTCTCCGCGCGAAAGAGGGAGATACATTTTACGCTATCGACGGTACAGGCAAGAAATATCGCGCGGTTATCGAAAATATTAAAGGTTTGAATGTCGAGGCGATCATATCCAATATTACACGCCGCGAAAACGAACCGATCTGCGATATGACGATGGCCATGGGTATTTGCCGTCCGGCGAAAATGGATGAGATTGTTGAGCGAGGGACTGAAACCGGAGTGTCGTCGTTTCTCTTTTATTACTCCGATAAAAGCTACGCCAAAATGAAAGATGAATCATCATCGGTTCGAAAACTTCCGCGCCTGAAACGGATCGCTATTGCCGCGGCAAAGCAATCCAAACGCTCCCTTATTCCGAAGATTATCGATTTTCAAACCTTTTCTGAAACAATAAAATTGGTTTCAGATTATGATTTCGCCGTTCTGGCCGAATCGCGGAAGTTATCAAAATCTATTGAAAGTGTCTTTGTGCGAAATAACGATACAAAAAAAGTATTGCTAATGGTTGGGCCCGAAAGCGGCCTGTCGGACGATGAGTTCGACGCGGCTGTCGAAACCGGTTTTGTACCTGTCAGTCTTGGGCCGAGAAGGTTGCGCGCCGAGACAGCAGGCATTATATTTCCGGCGCTTGTCTTAAACCGCCTGGGGGATTTATGATTGATTGCGTTTTTTGTAAAATTGTTGAAAAGAAAGCGCCCGCAAAAATTATTTACGAGGATGACGACTCCCTTGCGTTCGAGGACGCCAACCCTCAGGCGCCGACACATTTTCTCGTAATACCGAAAATTCATATCGAGACTATTCTCGATGCCGACGAGGAGACTATGGGCAAGCTTACTTATATTGCCTCAATGCTTGCCGAGAAGCAGGGGATCGCAAAAGAGGGTTTCCGCACAGTGATAAACTGCAACCGCCAAGCCGGGCAGACAGTATATCATATTCATGTTCACGTTCTCGGAGGCCGCAAGCTTGCCTGGCCCCCGGGGTAAGATTGATGTCATCCCGGACTTGATCCGGGATCTATAACGCCGTCTACTGGATTCCCGATAAGAGATTTCGGGAATGACAATTTATATTTATCGA
>CAZKYQ010000079.1:7266-12109 GCA_964556975.1 uncultured Ignavibacteria bacterium | reverse complement strand
CCTGCGATAGCTTTTGAGTTAAAGGAACTTTCGGGGTTCGAACGCGTCGAGGATGATTTTGAGGACGGTACATCCGCCTGGATACTAAACGGTTTTCAGAGATCGTCATCGAGAGCGCATACCGGAAGCTATTCGCTTTTCTCCGGTGCTTCCAATAATTATAACGGAAACGCTATTCTTGAAAACGGCATTTCTATCGGGGCTGATGATACGCTTAAAGTGTGGCTCTGGTACAGTATTGAACCTGATTATGATTACGGCTATGTTTCGCTTTCAACCGACGGCGGAATGACATTTACCAACCTTGAAGGGAATGTAACTACGAATTACGATCCGCATGGCGGCAACCAGGGCAACGGGATTACCGGAACTTCCAACGGATGGGTTTTAGGCGTTTTCCCATTGAATGATTATACGGGTCAATTTGTGCAACTGGCCATAAGATATGTGACTGATGGCGGATTGTCTTATACCGGACTTTACGCAGACGATTTCTATCCGGTGGAAACATTCACCAATGAAATCATAATAAGCTCTGATATAACTGATTCTTCTTATCTGATTAGCGGCCATTCAAATGGCGAATATTACTATCTTGTCAGGGCGAAAGACGCTGAGGACCAATGGTCCGGTTTTTCAAATAGAGAAGTCGCAATTGTCGATGTCGCGACAAGCATAGATGACTTGGACTTGCCTTTAGTAATTTCTTTAGAGCAGAATTATCCTAATCCGTTCAACCCGCAAACCGCGATTTCGTTTACTATTCCGTCGAAGAGTTTCGTTGAAATTGATATATTTAATATACTTGGCATGAAAGTCCGCGATCTGATCGGCTCTGAACTTGAAGCAGGGGAGCATTCGGTAATTTTCGATGCTCGGGATAACGGTGGAAATCCTGTATCTGCAGGTATCTATTTCTATCGTTTGAAGGTAGAAGATAAGACTATTACTCAGAAAATGGTATTGATAAAGTAGTTTTATAATAAAGCTCGAAGAAACTTTGCGCCGGAATCGGTCTAATCGCCAATTCCGGCGTTTTTAGTGTGAAATCGCTTGACCGGAGTTTATGATCAATTTATGTTAGTCCGCGGTCGATAGAAATATCAACCATGTTGTTAATTGAATAATCCGGAGGACTAGTCCTAATTGGTAAGGCAGCGGTCTTGAAAACCGCCGGCCGTAAGGCCATGGGGGTTCGAGTCCCTCGTCCTCCGCCAATGAAATTTCATTTTGAAATAACAATAATAGTTTTAGATAAAATTAATTGACACCTCTATAACGTCAATAATGCCAATAACATAATTTATATTGTTAAACTAATACTTTATATGAGTTTATTTAAAAACCGTCTAGTTTTGCAATAGCGTTCACTACCGAACCCAGAAAGGCGGTATCATTATCCCAAAACAGCCGATAATAAACATGAATATATCTTAAACGGGGAATTATATAATTTCCCTTTCTATCATAATGTAAATAAAAGAATTTCAAATAAAGGGGGGGCAGAATGGCCGTTACTATGGAAATACTTGAATGGACTGACATGTCAGGCGTCGACATGATCCACAGAATACCGGAGAATGGTTCGCTCGATATTAAAGCGGGCGCGCAACTAATTGTCAGGGAATCTCAATCGGCGGTGTTTTTCAAATCAGGCAAAGGGTATGATATTTTGGGCCCGGGGCGTCATACGCTGTCATCGTTGAATATTCCTATTTTAACCCGCGCGCTATCGCTTCCGTGGGGCTTCAAATCGCCCGTCAGGTGCGAGGTCTATTTCATAAACCACAAAGTATTCACCAATATGAAATGGGGCACACGCGATCCGGTTGCTTTCAGAGACAAAGAACTTGGGCTTGTCAGGCTTCGCGGCTATGGCGTATACACATGTAGAATCGTCGAGCCGCTTGTATTTATAAACAGCCTTGTTGGACGGGAAGCGGCATTTGGCACCGATGATATTTCGAATTATCTCAGGGACGTGATAGTCGCTCGCATAAATGATCTTTTCGGCGAGAAGCTTGAGACAATTTTCGATCTTCCCGAACAGTATGATGAACTGGGACTCGAAATCAAACAAAAGATCGGCGGAGAGTTTACCAAGTATGGTATGGAGCTGATGGATTTTTATATAACGTCAATAACTCCGCCGGATGAAGTACAGAAGATGATTGATGAGAAATCGTCAATGAAGGCAGTGGGCGATCTGGATAATTTTTTGAAATACTCTATGGCTAAGGCTATGTCATCAGGCGAGGGCACAGCTCAGGCGGGTGCTGGAATGGGAATGGCCGCCGGCGTAGGGCTTATGGTGCCGGCTATGCTTTCAAACGCTTTTTCTCCCGACGAGAAGAATCTGAAAACTGAATCGCTTCCTACAATAACATGCCCTGATTGCGGAATCGATACTCCGCAAAATTCAAGATTTTGCTATAAATGCGGGCACGCTATGATAGCAACCGACCGCTGCCCGGATTGCGGAGTCGACTTGGATTCAACCTCGAATTTTTGTCATGGCTGCGGGAAGAAGCTCAGCGAGAAAACGACCTGCTCAAAATGTGATGCGAAACTCCCGCCCGGCTCGAAATTCTGCACCGAATGCGGAGAAAAGGTATAGGATTTCGGGAATAGTTTATGTCTGATTATTCAGCACAATTCAATTGCCCCGGTTGCGGTTCGCCTCTGGAGACCCTCGAAGGCACAATCAGCCTGCAATGTTCTTTTTGCGGTCTGAATATGCGCATAGGCTCGCCCGGTAGAATACTGAAATATTATTATGATCCCAAACTGGAAGGTTTTGCTGTAAAATTCTCAGTTGAGAAACATCTGAAAGAAAAGGGGCTATCGCTCAAATATGAGGAAATATCAAGGCAATTATATTTTGTCCCGTTCTATAGATTCAGAGGGATGTCGTATACTCTTTTCTGCGAAAAAACTGTTGAATCTTCCGGTGACGATCCTGAATACTCTATTCCAATTGTCAAGAGAGAACTGCAAAGGAAAAGCGGCCATTTCGATCTGACAATACCGGCCTATTCAAACGAAGCTTTCGGTTTAGATTCGCTTGGAATCCGCCCAGAGGTAGTGCCTTTAACCGCCCTTTATAATGATAATTTCCCAGAAGATTCATTTAAAATCGATATAAAATTATCTCCGGAGGACGCGAAGCAGAGCGCAATGATGATGTTCTTTTCCAATATCGGTTTCGCTTCGTTGAATAAAGAAGTCATGTCGTCGGAGATGATTGGCGAGGGGCTTTCGGTCATTTATTATCCTGTATGGGCGTTCGCCATGCGGCAGACTGATTTCGAAACCACGCTTTTTGTTGACGGCCTGAACAAACGTGTTTATCATGAAATCCCTGGCGAAATAGAGCTTCAATCTACTGGGGTCGATTTGAGCAGGGCCGCTGAACTAAACGCTGTCCAGCATAAATGCCCTAATTGCGGGTTCGACCTTCCCGTGTCGGAATCATCGCTATTTTATTATTGCGAAAATTGCTTCAGATCATATATGATTATTGATGATGATTACGCGAAGACCGAGCTTGCTCAAGCGAAGTACGAGGAAGGAGCATATAATCATCCGTTTTGGAGGTTTCCATTTACGGCAGGAGATGATATAAATACAGTATCAAAATTCGCGAAAAAACTCACGGGAGAAATTCCACTCATTGCCAGAAACAAAGCCGAAAACAAGTTTTTTCTCTATGTGCCAGGGTTTAAATCGATGAACCTGGATTCCCTTACAAATGTCGGGATTAGAATTTGCTGTGTACAGCCTATTCTGGACATAAAGAATGAGCCGATTTCAGTTGAATGCGATATGGTCCTTCCCGAAAGCGAAGCGCTGGAGCTTGCCCGTCATTACTGGAATTTAATCCGGCTTAAATATCGACATCTTGAAAAACCTGAATATGAATTCGATTTGTGCAAAACAGGCAAAGGCGAGATAATATGGCTGACACTTTCAAGAAAGCACTTTGATACCCGTCCCCGGGATTTTTCTAAAGCCAATTTCTGATGAAAAAAAAACGCAGCCTCATAATTGATATAGGAACAAATTCCGTACTTGCTTTGATTGTAGATATTGGCGGCGGGCAAGTATCTGTTGTTTCCGATAGTAAAATTACAACACGATTAGGGGAGGGGTTGCTGAATAACCGGAGGTTATCAAAAGACGCGATGGATAGAACGGCAAAGGCGGTTTCCACTCTAGTAAAAGATCGCGATTATGATTCCATTCTAATAACCGGAACCGAAGCTTTGAGGCGAGCTGAAAACAGCGATGATTTTATAAATTTATTAAAAACAAAACATGGTTTGGAATTAACAATAATTTCTGGTGAAACGGAAGCCCAACTGTCTTATTATGGAGTATTATATAATCTTAACGCTGATAAAAGTAACGTCATGTTAGTTGATGTCGGCGGCGGCTCGACCGAGCTGATACTGGGTTGTAATAATGAAATTGCGCGTTATGATAGCATTCCAATTGGGGCTATGATTTTGAAGGAATTATCAGAAAAAGACGAGCTTGAATATTATAAAACCACGGCTGGGATAATACTTGTGGAAAAGTTGAAAGAATTTGAGCGAAAAACACCAGGAACATTTATTGGCTCAGGCGGTACAATTACATCAGCGGGAGCAGTTTATAAGAATATGGAAAAATATGAAGCTTCAAAAATAGACGGTATGACGTTGACTGTTAATGATCTGAACGAAACCGGGAAGCGCTTTGAGAGCGTTCCGATCAGGGATAGAAAATCACTTATCCCGTTCGATCCCGAAAGAGCCGATTTAATTTTGCCCGGATTGGGAATATTTCTGGCGATAATGGG
>CAZKYQ010000079.1:0-7166 GCA_964556975.1 uncultured Ignavibacteria bacterium | reverse complement strand
CCGAAAGAGCCGATTTAATTTTGCCCGGATTGGGAATATTTCTGGCGATAATGGGTATTTTCAATATGAATGAAGTAATTATTTCCAATGGGGGATTGAGATTCGGGGCGGCCATCAGGCCCGATCTGCTTGTAAGTCGTTGAAAATGATATTTTTTGCTTTACCAAATGCGGAAGGACGCCTATTTTAGACAGCTAAAGATTTTACGTGAGCCTACGAAGAAGAAATAGGCGGTCCGATGACTAAAAAGCTGGTTTTTCTTACAATTTTAATTTTCTGTTTGTTTGTCTCTATATATTGCGGTGGCGATGATGGCTCCGGGCCGTCAAATGGGCCTATTTTATCGAATATAGAATTTATTGATACTGTTCATTACGCCGATTCACAATTCGTTTCTGTTGATGTCAGTGATCCTGATGGTTTCGATGATATCGATTCCGTTTGGGCCAATTATTGGGTTCCCGGCAATTCAGAGTCGAGAAGGGTCGTTGGATTAAATTGGGGAGGATTGAATTTCTTTGCTCGATTCAAGCCCGGAGGCGGGTTCTTATTAGCGGATTATCATATGAGAATTGAAGCGGTGGACTTGCATGGCAACTACGCGGATACAATCAGCATAAATTTTTCTGTTATTGACACATCTACCCCGCCCGAACCTGTTTTATCCGATGTTCAATTGGAGTTTTTCCATTTTTATCAGGATTCGCAAATCGTCTCTGTTTTTGTATCGGAGCCGGACGGTTCCGATGATATAGATTCGGTTTGGGGAAGATATTATTTTGAAGGGGACAGTCTAAACGCCGCGCATATCCTTTTCAACGATGACGGCATGTCGGGCGATTCTCTCTTCGGGGATGATCGCTATACGGCGATGTTTCTTCCTGACAGCGGAGCGTTTATTCTCGGAAACTATATTGTGGAAATCCAAGCCGCGGATTCGACTGGAAATCTATCGTTACTGTTTGACACTCTTTTTGTCGCGGCCGATTCCGCCGGATTAACTTGGCCGGTATTGCTTAATCTCGATCTTGAGATTATTCACAATTACACCGATTCCCAGAAAGTATCCGTTTTTGTTGACGATCCCCAGGGATACGGCAATATCGATTCCGTTAGGGGCGAATATTATTATGATGATGTTTTTCCGGTCATAAATGATTTGCTGTTTTATGATGACGGCACTCACGGCGACGCTTTTTCCGGTGACGGTTACTTTACGATTACATTCATGGCCGATTCCGGCCTGTTTGATATAGGATTGCATTATCTGAGCATAGCCGCCAATGATATTGACGGCCATCAATCGGTCCAACTGGATACCACGTTTACAACGGTTGGCAACCCGACTCTGTCAAATATAGTCGCTCCTGACTCGTTGCAAAGAGGCTCACCGGACACATCATATATATTTATAGACGCTTTTGATCCAGATGGTCTTGCCGATATCGATTCCGTGTATTTCTTGGTAACAAAGCCGGATGGCACATCGAATGGAATACATCAATATATGCGTGATGATGGCATTGCCGGAGACTCGACCGCAAGTGATGGTACATATACGCTGGGAATTTTGGCCCCTACAATGGCAAATGATCCAGGCGAATATATTTTTAGATTTTATTCATTTGATTTAGACGGTAACAATTCAAACGTTCCTGAAAAGATTATAACTGCCTATTAGAGGAGATAGATGAAAAAGATAATTTTTGCTATGATAATAGCAATCCCATTCGCGCTCGCTTTTGGACGCGTTAGCATAACTGTAGACGGCGGCATAACTGGCCTGACGTCCAATTCAGTGATCGATATAGATCACGACTCTACGTCGATATGGCTGGGTTCGGGAGGCGGCGCTTCGGTTTCATCTGATAGCGGCGCAAGTTGGACGACCTTTGGAACTGGCTCTGGCCTTCCGGGAGATGAGATTTCCGCTATGGCCGCCAGCAATAGGGCTGTATGGATCGCCAATTCTCATTCCGAAGAGGTCAATAGCGATAATGTTCCTTATGGCGACGGTATTTCTTATTCAGCGGATGGCGGGAACAGCTGGAATTCGTTTCGGCCTTTCGCTTATCTTTTCCCGGGATACACATCCTCGCCGGGGATGCTTTCATACGATCTGGCTGTATATGATTCTATTGTTTATTCAGCGTCATTTTATGGCGGACTTATTCGCAGCACCAATTTTGGAGAGTCATGGGGAAACCTGTTTCCCAGCCAGCTTAGCCCGTCCAATACCGATTCAATCGATTTTTACGATAAATCCTACAATAGCCTGAATAACAGAGTGTTCTCGGTAATGGCGGACACAATGGGATTTCCGGATACATTACTTATCTGGGCGGGAAGTGCCGCGGGAATAAATCGATTTTCATTCGCCGACAATGGAAGTGGATTTGATACGTATCCTTCTCAAATTGTAAGAGCGTTCAGATCAGACGCGGCTGAACAATGGAGTGAATATGATTGGCATCGCGATTCGGTTTATAGCGGAAGCAATGCCGTAAGAATTTCCGGCCAATCAACGGTATTGGATAACGATGACTGGCTATATTCTCCCATTGCGAATTTCACAAACGCCACAGCCTGCAGTTTATTTTTCAGGCATTGGTATGTAGATGAGGATTCTGTAGCGGAAGACTCCGCGCTGGTTTTGATCTCCGAGGACGGCGGTAATATCTGGGCCGACACACTCGCTGTATTTACCGATACTTCTTATGGCGATTCTACCTCTGCCGATAGCCAGTGGATTGATATTTCATCTTTCGCCTCAGGCAAAAGTTCAATTTCGGTTGCCTTTCTCTATCTGAAAAGAGGATATGAATCAGTTGAAAGCGATGGAGAATGGATTATCGATGATGTTAAATTTATTGCCGATGGTTCTGTTATTTTGGAGGAGGACTTCGAAGGCGACTGGGGGCCTTATGGCGACGCCCCGCCGACCGGCTGGTTGGTTTTGGATGAGGATTACGAGGATCAACTGCCCGGGAATTTCGTGGTCGCTCTTGACGTTCAGAAAGTTGGAAACAGAAAAACTATCTGGGCGGCCTGCAGGCCCGCGTTTTCGGGGGACCTCCGAGTCGGATATTCCCTCGATGATGGAAAAACATGGAGTACCGCGAATATAACAGATCTTTCCGGCGACCCGGCGGTAGAAGCCTGGGATTTCGCGTTTTCAGATGATACGGTTTATGTGGCTACAAGCGAGGGCTTGTTTATGTCAGAGAGTCCCTATTCTGATTGGGGGGAACCGCTTTCAGGCTTCATTGATACATCGCGTCAAACTTTCGTCCATCCCGAATCGCCGTTTTTCGCGGTTGATGTTTTTAATTCGGATGTTTGGGCAGGGGGAGCGGACGGCGTTGTCAAGGGAGCGCCAGGGAACTGGGATGTTTTCAGATCAGCGCTTGAACCCAATAACCACTACGCTTATCCATCGCCGTTTTCGCCGACACAATCAACCCGGCGCGGATCGACAATTCATTTCAAGGCCAATCAGAATACATACGCTACGGTGGGCATATATGATATCAACCTTGAGCTAGTGAAAACAATCGTTTCCGGCTATCCCAGGCAAGGAGGCGTTGAGTCAGATGATATCATCTGGGATGGCACGACCGGCGACGGCAAACTCGCGGCGAATGGAATCTATTTTTACAGGGTTGAACTTGATTCGGGAGAAGACCTCTGGGGAAAGGTGGTGTTGATAAAATGAGAAAGCTAATCGTAATATTTCTTATTGTTTTATCGGCATCATCGATTGCTATTGCCGAAAATTATGCGGGGTATGCCGGCGCGTTTTTAAGAAACGGCATTGGCGCGCGCGCTTTGGGAATGGGCGGAGCTTTTACCGCGGTAGCAGAGGGTATCAATGCTATCTATTACAATCCCGCGGGATTGGGTTTTGTCCCGCGCACAATGCTTGGCGTCAGTTATAAATCGCTTTCTCTGGACAGGCATTTTGGCCATGTCGCTGTCGCGTTTCCCATCAGGAACGAAGCCGCTATGGCGGCAAGCTGGCTGAATTTCGGTGTTTCCGATGTAATAATGAGGGGCGGATCGCGCCAGATTATCGGCGAGCTTGGAAACGGCTATAACGCTTTCGCGCTCTCTTTCGGCAAGGCATTATCAACGCAATTTTCATTCGGCGGAAAAATCCGATACATTCAGGAAGAATTCGATGATTTTCAAAGCTTTACAATCGGTCTGGATATTGGGGCGATTGCTCGCCCGCATAAGTATTTATCTGTCGGGGCCGTAGTTCAAAATTTCGGATCTGAATACCAATGGGATGGCGGGAACTATTGGACCAGGGGCACGAGCTATAAGGAAAAATTTCCGATCGTTATGAAATTAGGAGTCGCCGGTAACTTGCTCGAAAACCGTTTAATTCCGGCAATTGATATCGAAACCAGCGAAAACAGCGAATTAAAATTCAGGGCCGGAAGCGAATACTGGTATACAAAAAAGGTCACTCGCAGGGTAGAAGATGAATATGAGGAAGACGTTTTTATTGATGTTGTCGAGGATGTTCGCGTTGCGGGCTTGAGGATTGGTATTGACCGCGGCAGTCCGACTTTCGGCGCCTCGATAATTCAAGAAACGCGTAAAATCACGTTCAGCCTTGAATACGCTTTTTTGGTTGGGCGGGAAAATACATCGAGCGGGCACCTATTTACGCTCGGGATGGTTTTTTAAATTATGAGGAAACTTGTCGCAATTTTGATTTTGTCAATAGGCGTTAATTCATTCGCCGCCGTTGGGGGAAGCTCATTTGAGTTTCTTCTCGTAGGATCGGGTTCTCGGGCTTCGGCGATGGGCGAGGCTTTTACAGCTGTTAGCGGCGATGTCGGGGCTCCTTATTTTAATCCGGCATCCGGCGGGGTTATGAAGGGAAGTGAAATCTCTTTCGCGCACCTCGTATATCTTGAGGATACTGCAATTGAGCAAATATCGATAATGACGCCCTCGGGAAAATTCAGCCTCGGATTTGGAATTAGCATTGGCTCAATACCCGATATTGAACGCCGCGATGATCGTCCGACATCGGAACCGCTTGGAATGTTCGATGAGCATAATTTCGCGGCATCGTTTTATTGGGCGTATCCCGTATCGCCGCGCTTATCAATTGGCAATACCGTAAAATTCGCCTATGAAAAACTCGATTTCGGAAGCGCCAAAGCAATTGGGGCTGATTTCGGAGCGTTTTATACGTTGAATCCTCAAATAACAATAGGCGCATCCGTTAGAAATATCGGAACCAAGCCGAAGTTCATTTCAAAATCGTTTGACCTTCCTCGTGAGTTGAGACTCGGCGCTTCATACAGGGCCAGGGATGATTCTCGATTTAAGGGCGTTCTTCTCGCGGCCGATTATATTCTCCCCAAATGGGGCGATGGCAAATCCAAGCTCAACTTTGGCGGGGAATTCAACCACGAAAACCTTGTTTTTATCAGGAGCGGTTATAATTTCGGATACGATTCAAGGTCTTTTGCTTTCGGCGGCGGGCTGGCATATCGCGTATACTTTATCGATTACGCGTTTGTTATTTTCAAAAACAATCTCAGCAACACTCATAGAATCACAATGAGGATACGGTTGTAAAACGGTTGTCATTGCTGAGACGATTTTTCGTAAAATATATAATATTTTCATTGACGATTATCTTTAACTATATAGATTAGCCGCGAAGGAATGATGGTGAAACCGGAAAAAAGGAGAATTGTGTGGCAAAGTATAAAATAGCATGGATGCCGGGCGACGGCGTTGGCAGAGATGTAATGGAGGCTGCCCGGATCGTTCTTGATAAGATAAATCTTGATGCTGAATATGTTCACGCCGATATCGGCTGGGAGTTCTGGCGAACTGAGGGAGACCCGCTTCCGGAAAGAACCATAAAAATCCTTAATGAAACTGATTGCGCCTTGTTTGGGGCGATAACATCGAAACCTAAAGAGGAAGCTGAAAGCGAGCTGGTTCCGGAATTACAAGGGAAAGGCATGGTTTATTCATCACCGATTGTAAGATTGCGCCAACAATTCAATCTTCGTACGAATCTCCGCCCATGCAAGGCCTATGCCGGAAATCCTCTGAATTACAAAGATGATATCGATATTACGGTTTTCAGGGAAAACACCGAGGATCTTTATTCCGGTGTAGAATTTTTTCCGCTTCCCGATGACTTACGCGAAATTATGATAAAACACAATAAAAAAATGTCGCGTTTCGACTGGTCGCCCGCGGATAAGACAGCACTTTCTTGCAGAATTATAACTGAAAGAGCCAGCGAAAATATCGTCCGCGCGGCTTTCGACTTCGCAAAAAAGTACGGAAAGAAAGCCGTAACTGTGGTTGAAAAACCGAATGTGATCAGAGAGACATCGGGGTTGATGATACGCACCGCACGCAAGGTCGCCAAAGACTACCCGGGTATCGAACTCTGGGAGACCAATATTGACGCTATGTGCATGTGGCTGGTGAAAAACCCGCAGAATTACTCGGTGCTTGTAACTACAAACATGTTTGGCGATATTATTTCCGATCTCGCCGCGCAGCTTGTCGGGGGGCTTGGGTTTGCCTGCTCCGGAAATATTGGTGATGATTACGCCGTATTTGAGCCGACTCATGGTTCTGCTCCTAAATATGACGGCATGTACAAGGTTAACCCAATGGCAACGCTTCTTACAATAAAACTCATGCTGGACTGGCTTGGCGAAATTGACAAAGGAATTAAGTTAGAAACTGCCATTGCAGACGTCATTAAAGAAGGAAAAGTCCGCACTTATGATATGGGCGGAAGCAACACTACTTTGGAGATAGCGGAAGCGGTAGTGGCAAGATTGTAAATTATCATTCCACTCGCTTCATCTGCTTTTCAGGTATTATTTTCAAAAAAAGAATTATCCTGATAGGGTGTTGACAAGTTAATAATAGTCTTATTGCGAATCCCCTGCCTTTTGGTGGGGGATTCCTTGCTTATGGGTTTATTTTGATCTTTTATTAGTTTCTTCAATTGCCATTTGTCATTAATCCATTCTAATGCATTTCGAAAAATAGAATTATATTATTAGTTTAGATTGAAACAGTTTTGAGTAAATATTATCATAAATATTCATTAAAATTAACAAGGCATTTATATACTATATGAATGTAAATGGTCTTAATAA